>CAJNDC010000001.1:0-277523 GCA_905221415.1 bacterium | reverse complement strand
CTTCTCTAAGCTATATCCTTGTTTTCTAAGTTCATAGATCTGAACTTTATCTTCATAATTCAATTTCATAATAAAAAGACCCCAAAAGTTAGATTTTTTCTGTCTAACTTTTAGGGTGCAGTTCACAGTTGTGAGTGGGTTTTTCTCTATTACTTTTTATGGGCCAAGAGTTGATTGATGTGGTCTACTTTTTTAGCTTCTCTTTTATAGAGAATAACCCAGATGATGAGGTAGACGATCGCAAACTCTGGAATGAGCTGGAGATAGAAGGTCCAGTGGAAGGGGAACCAACCAGCCAGAGTCGCTAGTGGGACAAAGCCAGCCAGCATGAGGAAGAAATGGGAAAGTGTTGCACGGAGCAGGCTCCAGTCACGGCTGAATAATCGCTTTCCAAAGTTGAAGAGAATACCGATAGCTGCCCAAATAAGTGTGCAGTAGAGCAAGACCAAGGCACCGTGAATCTGATGTTGGGTCATCACTTGGCCGATGAGAGACTCGGGGCTCAGTGGGGCATAGGTATTTGGAGCATACATGAGTGAAAAGAGGATAGAGAGGATGAGGCCGATGAGGACACCAGCAGCTGCATCGTGAAAGATTTGTTTTTTCATAGTTCTAATTTCTCCTTGATGGTTTTCAGGTAACGGCGAGATGAGTAGGTAAAGCTTTCGTTTTTGAGAAAGATTTCGACTAGGCCGTTGGGGGTTAGTTTGAGATGAGAGATAGCGTCAATATTAACGATTTCAGATTGGGAAATTTGGATAAAAGTGGTCGGCAAGAGTTCAAGAACTTGATAGAGACGTAAATCAATGGTATAGGTCTGAGATGCAGTTTCTACTAGAACCTTGCGATTCTCAATATAGAAGCGTTGTATCTTACAAATCTTAACTAGATAGACCTGATCATCAATCTTTCCTTTGATTGTTTCTTTTTGGTCAAGATTTTCTGCGAACTCGATGACTTTCTGGACTTTTTCGGTCGGCTGAGGAGTTTGGACAATCAGTTTTTCCTCCTCATAAGTCTCCTTAATCTGTAATTCTACTTTCATAAATTTCTCTCCTTATATTTCATACAAAGTTAATCTCACTTCTTGTACACCTTTATTAATACTCTTCAAAAATCACATTCAAACCACGTCAGCGTCGTCTTGCCGTACTAAAGTACTGTCAGCGCCTAGCTTTCTAGTTTGCTCTTTGATTTTTATTGAGTATACCACTATTCTACGACCTCTGGCAAGAGCTTTTGTCTATGTGGAGGGATTTGGAGTTTATGTGGTATTTGCTTTTTCTGATAGCATTTGAAATATGGTATAATAGCACTAATCAATTTCTAGGAAAATAGATACAGAAAGGGGCTGAAAGATGTCTCATATTATTGAATTGCCAGAGGTGCTGGCAAACCAGATCGCGGCCGGAGAGGTTATCGAACGTCCTGCCAGCGTGGTCAAAGAGTTGGTAGAAAATGCCATTGATGCGGGTTCTAGCCAGATTATCATTGAGATTGAGGAAGCCGGTCTCAAGAAAATCCAAATCACAGATAATGGTCATGGAATTGCCCACGATGAGGTGGAATTGGCCTTGCGTCGACATGCGACCAGTAAGATAAAAAATCAAGCAGACCTCTTTCGGATTCGGACGCTCGGCTTTCGTGGTGAAGCCCTGCCTTCTATTGCTTCTGTTAGTGTGCTGACTCTGTTGACGGCGGTGGATGGTGCGAGTCATGGGACCAAGCTCGTTGCGCGTGGAGGTGAAGTTGAGGAAGTCATCCCAGCGACTAGTCCTGTGGGGGCCAAGGTTTGTGTGGAGGACCTCTTTTTCAACACACCTGCCCGTCTCAAATATATGAAGAGCCAACAAGCAGAGTTGTCTCATATCATTGATATTGTCAACCGTATGGGATTGGCCCATCCGGAGATTTCTTTTAGTTTAATCAGTGATGGCAAGGAAATGACGCGGACAGCAGGGACTGGTCAACTGCGTCAAGCCATCGCAGGAATTTATGGTTTGGCAAGTGCCAAGAAGATGATTGCCATTGAGAATTCTGACCTAGATTTCGAAATTTCAGGCTTTGTGTCTCTGCCTGAGTTAACCCGAGCCAACCGCAACTATATCAGCCTCTTCATCAATGGCCGTTGTATCAAGAACTTTCTACTAAATCGTGCTATTCTTGACGGTTATGGAAGCAAGCTCATGGTGGGACGTTTTCCACTGGCTGTCATTCACATCCATATCGATCCTTATCTGGCTGATGTCAATGTGCATCCAACCAAGCAAGAAGTGCGAATTTCCAAGGAAAGAGAGCTAATGGCGCTACTTTCAGAGGCTATTTCAAATAGTCTCAAGGAACAAGCCTTGATCCCTGATGCCTTAGAAAATCTTGCCAAATCTACTGTGCGCAATCGTCAAAAGGTAGAGCAGACCATTCTCCCACTCAAAGAAAATACGCTTTACTATGAAAAAGCAGAACTCTCAAAACCTAGTCAAGCTGAGGTGGCTGACCACCAGGTTGAATTAACTGGGGAAGGTGGGGGCCTAACCCTGTTTGCCAAGGAAACCTTGGACCAGCTAACCAAGCCCGCAAAACTGTATTTTGCAGAGAGAAAGCCTGCTAACTACGACCAACTAGA
This sequence comes from bacterium, assembly GCA_905221415.1. Lineage (GTDB taxonomy): Bacteria > Bacillota > Bacilli > Lactobacillales > Streptococcaceae > Streptococcus. Next base: position 274,900 of record CAJNDC010000001.1, on the reverse strand, counting down.
TCATCCAGAGTTAGACCTAGCTAGTCTCGATAAGGCTTATGACAAGCTGGAGCGAGAAGAAGCATCCAGCTTCCCAGAGTTGGAATTTTTCGGACAGATGCACGGCACCTATCTATTTGCCCAAGGGCGAGATGGGCTCTACATCATAGACCAGCACGCGGCTCAGGAACGAGTTAAGTACGAGGAATACCGTGAAAGCATCGGCAATGTTGACCAGAGTCAGCAACAACTCCTAGTGCCCTACATCTTTGAATTCCCAGCAGATGATGCCCTTCGTCTCAGGGAAAGAATGCCTCTCTTAGAGGAAGTGGGTGTCTTTTTAGCAGGGTACGGAGAAAATCAATTTATCCTGCGTGAACATCCTATTTGGATGGCAGAGGAGGAAATCGAGTCTGGCATTTATGAAATGTGCGACATGCTGCTCTTGACCAAGGAAGTTTCTATCAAGAAATACCGAGCAGAGCTAGCCATCATGATGTCCTGCAAGCGGTCTATCAAGGCCAACCATCGTATCGATGACCACTCAGCCAGACAACTCCTTTATCAGCTTTCTCAATGTGACAATCCATATAACTGTCCCCACGGACGTCCGGTTTTGGTACATTTTACCAAGTCAGATATGGAAAAAATGTTTCGACGTATTCAGGAAAATCACACCAGTCTTCGTGAGTTGGGGAAATATTAAGAACACAAAAAGCCTTTGTTTTTCCAAACAAGGCTTTTTAGCTTTTCTAAGGTGGAAACTTTGGTTGAGCATGGCTTACTTGACACGAGGTTTACACTTGCTTGACAAGACCAGTCTTATAAAAAGTTTTGAAAATGCTGAATCAGTTGATTCAAGGTTTTGTAGAGTCGTCTTTGTTGGAAGGATTCTCAGGACCAATTACCTTATCAAGATAAAGCCGCTTAGTTTTGAGAGCCTTGTTGATAGCAATTGCAGAAGCGATTAAGAGAACGAAGGTTAGCCAGATCCAAGCGGTGAATTCGGTTGGAAAACTAGAACCGGCTAAAAAGAGATAGATAGCCAGAGCCAAGACGAAAATATAAATCACTTGCCAGAGACCAAAGGATTTAACTTCTTTATAGTATTTGTCCTTGTCTCCCTCCAAAATCACTGCTTTGGAAGCTTTTTCAGAGTTTTCATCTAGTAGTAGATAGTCAGTTGTCACTTGAAAAATCTTGCTTAATTCAATGATTTTTTCGATTTCTGGAAGAACTTGACCAGACTCCCACTTGGAGATACTTTGCCGAGAGACATTGATTTGTTCTGCTAGCTTTTCCTGGGACCAACCTTTTTCCTTTCGGAGCTCAAATAGTTTTTCTGCGAGTTTCATGATTCTATCCTCCTTTTTCTACCTCTATCCTAACAATTTTTACTTATAATGAGAATACAATCTCTTGTACTATTTGTCAACCAGAGGTTGCACCTTTTGTTGCAGTCTGTCTTGGGGAAATATGGTATACTAGATAGGCAAAATAATGGAGAAAAATTATGTACGAATATCTAAGAGGAATCATTACCAAAATCACTGCTAAATACATTGTTCTTGAAACCAACGGTATCGGTTATATCTTGCATGTAGCCAATCCCTATGCTTACTCAGGTCAGGTCAATCAAGAAACTCAAATTTATGTGCACCAAGTTGTCCGTGAGGACGCTCATCTGCTATATGGTTTTCGCTCAGAAGATGAGAAGAAACTCTTTCTCAGTTTGATCTCGGTTTCTGGGATTGGTCCTGTATCAGCTTTAGCTATTATCGCTGCCGATGACAATGCGGGTTTGGTTCAGGCAATCGAGACTAAGAACATCACCTACTTGACCAAGTTCCCTAAAATTGGCAAGAAAACAGCCCAGCAGATGGTGCTAGACTTGGAAGGTAAGGTAGTTGTGGCTAGCGATGACCTTCCTGCCAAGGTGGCAGTGCAAACCAGCGCTGAAAACCAAGAACTGGAAGAAGCCATGGAAGCCATGTTGGCACTGGGCTACAAGGCGACTGAGCTCAAGAAAATCAAGAAATTCTTTGAAGGAACGACAGATACAGCTGAGAACTATATCAAATCGGCCCTTAAGATGTTGGTAAAATAGGAGAATAATATGACAAAACGCTGTGGTTGGGTTAAAATGAACAATCCTTTATATGTGGCCTATCATGATGAAGAGTGGGGTCAACCCCTTCATGATGACCGTGCTCTTTTTGAGTTGTTGTGTTTGGAAACTTACCAGTCGGGTCTATCTTGGGAAACGGTACTAAACAAACGCCAAGGATTCCGAGAAGTCTTTTACAACTACCAAGTTCAACGTGTCGCGGAAATGACAGATGGCGAGTTGGAAGCCTTGTTAGAGAATCCAGCCATCATCCGAAATCGTTCCAAGCTCTTTGCGACACGTGCCAACGCCCAAGCATTTTTGCAAGTCCAGAAAACCTACGGCTCTTTTGACGCTTATCTCTGGTCCTTTGTTGAGGGAAAAACGATCGTGAATGATGTTCCTGACTATCACCTAGCACCTGCTAAAACAGCCTTGTCTGAAAAGTTGTCTCAAGATCTCAAAAAACAAGGCTTCAAGTTTACAGGTCCAGTCGCAGTTTTGTCTTTTCTACAGGCGGCAGGCCTGGTTGATGACCACGAGAATGATTGCGAGTGGAAAAACGGAAATTAGTGAGTCCAAGCGTCTAACTATCTGAGAAAATAGAAAAAGCTGAGAAAATTATCTCAGCTTTTTGATTATATGCTAGTAACTTTTATAGTGCAGTAAGAAATGTCAGTCCACCTAAGACAACGCCAGCTGAGTTTGGAATAATTAGTATCCAATCCTTCTTAGGCTCTTTTGTCCATCCGTAAATAACCCAAATTAAACAAGATACTGCTGCGGATAAAGGCTGGAATGGTTGAGCTTTGTTGCCTTGTAAATTGGCAAAAATTTGTGGGATGTAGGCGATAAATACAATAATCCCGATAAAGGCTCCAATTGAACCGACAATTTGATTTATTTTTTGTTTAGTCATATACACCTCCTTTAAAAAGATATCATAGAAATAAGCAAAATGCAATAAATTCAGACACAAATTGTAACGAAAATCAATACCAAAGCACAAAAATGGAGAAATTGTTTATTTTTTGTTATAGTCAAAGCGAATGACTTGCTTCTGTGTATCCACATAAGCGTGAACGCCAAAGGGCACAATGGCTCTTGGAGTTGCGTGACCGACATTCAGATTATAGACAATCGGGATATTGTTATCAATGATATCCAATAGTGCTTCCTTATAGTCGTCATAGAAGGTTTCATCCATTGGCTTTCCGACCAAGAGTCCACTGATAACCCCAAATATCCCCGTGTCCTTTAAAGTCCGCAACATTTTTTTGAAATCATCAGGTTCAGGCTTTTCTTCGCTTGTTTCTAGCAAGAGAATCTTTCCTTCCCAGTCACATAAGTCAGGGAAGAGTCGGTACTCTTGGCAGAGGTCCGTGCTGTCTGCGTATCGAGAATTGTCAAAGATATCATAGAGGGACTCAAGGCAACCACCGAGAATTTCTCCCTCAAACTGAGCATTTCCTTGCAACAAATCAAAGCCTGTATTTACATGACTGATACGAGCTGTTCCCAGAGCCTTGGGACTAAAATCAGTTCGTTCCTCATACCAAAGGTCGCTAGGGCGGATTTCTGAGATTCTTCCCGTCTCGATCAATTCTTTAAAGTAGTGGAGACTATAGGGCAACATCTCCTTGTCCAATTCACAAATGTCTGCTAGAAAGGATTGCCCATAAAAAGTCTTGATCCCTAGTTTGTGCAACATAAGGTGGTTCATGGTTGTATCCGAGAAGCCAAGAAAAATCTTTTGTTGGATAACCTTTTGGAGCTGGTCGTTTTCAAAAAGGTAGGGTAGCAAGCGATAGGTATCATCCCCACCGATGGCACATAGGATCATGTCGATGCTATCATCAGAAAAGGCCTGCATCAAATCCTCTGCACGTGCCTCCGGATGGTCCTTGATAAAGTCTAACCCTTTTAGCGAATGGGGCAGAAAGACAGGATTGAGTCCCAAATCCTTGAGACGTTGAATACCCAAATCGACTTCGTGTTTGACAAAATCCTCTCCGATAACACCACTAGACAAACTAACAATACCAATAGTAGAAACCATATCTCATCCTCCTAGAAATAGATTGAGCCTATTCTATCACAAAAGATGAGAGAAAACTATAGGAATTAGAGTCAGAAGTACTATTGAATCTCAAGAAAGCAAGTGAAAAAGCAACCGCCTATGCAGTTGCTTTTCGTTTTTCTAATCTCACTAGATATGAGTTACTTGGTCAACTCTTGATTATAGGAGAGGGCTAAATCAATCCAGTAAGGAAGTTCTTTTTGACCTTCAATATCTAGGTCTATATAGCCATGATAAGGTCGCCCTCTCATCAATGTAGTACGAGCTCCTGTTCGGGGTAGAACTTGCTTTTCCATTTCTTTGCCAATTCTCACCATAACCAGCTCGTCTTTTCTGGAACTGACTGTAAGGACCATTTTCCCACGAATCATAAAGGCCAGGCCACCAAACAGTTTCTTTTCTTCTAACTCTTCTTCGAAAATTTGGGGAGGAAGTTTGAGTGCTAGAATTTTTCGAATCTGCTGTGCTAAGGATTGACTATATGCCATAGCGTTTCACTTTTCTTAATAACGGGATGGGCCTGCGCTTGCGCTTCGGATATTGAAGCGTTTCTTGAGATAGAAGCGAAGGGCGAGAAGGGCTGCTCCTAGGACAGCCAAAGGCAGTGGAGCAAGGATTGGATTGAGAGCTGCTGGAAGGAAGCTTGTTGCGAAGAAGACAGCCAACCAGAGAAGCATAGCAGCGAGGATGACGAGGATTGATTTCCAGAATGGAGGACGCTGGCTACGGTCTGTGTCTGGTCCATAATACTGGTAGACAAAGTAGTACATCAAGTAGAAGGCAAGTCCTCCTACAAGTCCAACCAATAAGAGGGTAATCAACCCATAGCCAATAGCCTGATCTGTAGAGAAGAAGGTAGTCAGGGCGCTAATCAATGCAAAGAGGCTGGTGATGAAAAGGGCCGAGTCCATAATCATGAGTTTTGGATCGTCATTTTCTTTTGGATGCTCTTTTTCATATTGCTCCTTGGCAGTGAAGCTGTGAGCCCAGTGGGTTGGAGCTCCATAGAGGGAACGAGCGGTCGTTCCTTTGGCTTGTTCTTCAAGGATTTTAGGAATGACTTCCTCAAAGACAGCCTTGATTTCAGCGTCTGTTTTACCATCTTTGATGAATTGTTGGGTAGCGATGTGGATAAACTCTTGGTTTTTCTTGGTTAGTTTTTGTAAATCAATCTGAGACATAGGGATTCCTCTTAGAACCATTTTTTATGGATGAGATAGAGAGTGAGCGAAACACTCATAGCAAAGGCGATAAAGACGATTAACCAGAAGGCGTGCGGCTCACCGTTTAGAGGGATTTCATTATCTTTAAAGTTCATCCCGTAGGCTGAGAAAATCATGGTTGGGATAGACATGACAATGGTTACGAGAGCCAGAGTTTTCATGATGTTGTTCTGGTTGTTGGAAATGATAGAGGCAAAGGTCTCTGTCATAGAGTGAAGGACGTTTCCATAGATATCTGCCATCTCGATGGCCTGTTGGGTTTCAATCAGGGTGTCTTCGAGTAGGTCTTCGTCTTCTAGGTATTTCTTGATATTGCTGGTTGCGCTGGTCAATTTCTTGATCACGCGCTCGTTCGTCTTAAGTGAGGCCTTGAAATAGACGATGGTCTTTTCCAATTCCATGAGCTCGATCAGCTCTTCGTTTCGAGTAGACTTATGAAGTTGGCTTTCAATTTGTTCACTCTTACGGTCAATCGAACGAAGGGCAGTCAGGTAAAGCTCAGCATTGCGATAAAGGAGTTGAAAGATAAAGCGTGACCGCATGAAAGTGTAGAAGTTACGCAGCTTGCGGTTGATGAAGACATCGAGAACTGGGAGGGATTCCAAGCAGGTGGTGATAATGGTTTCCTCGGTGATGATAATCCCCAGCGGAATTGTTACATAGTAGGTGCGGTTGTTTCTCTCCTCTGTGATGGGGACGTCCACGATGATCAAAGTATACTCGTCTTCAATCGTAATACGGGACATTTCTTCCGCATCGAGTGGTGCTCGAAGGTCGGCAATATCAATGTCAAAGGCATTAGCAATTTCCAATGATTCATTTTGTGTAGGATTGACGAGGTTGATCCAAGTACCCGGTTCAAGCGTGTCAATCTCTTTAAATTCAGTTGTTGTTGAGAGAAAAACTTGTTTCATATCCCCTATCCTTTCCTACTATTTCAGTGATTCATTTTTTGCACCGTACTATTATACTACAAAAACAGCTTTTTGGGTAATAGAATTTCACATTTTTTGGTATAATGGAAAGCAATAATGGACTAGAAAGAACAAAGATGCAAGATAAAATTGTGATTCATGGGGCACGTGCCCATAACTTAAAAAATATTGATGTGGAAATTCCGCGAGACAAGCTGGTTGTTGTGACTGGTTTGTCAGGGTCTGGGAAATCCAGTCTAGCCTTCGATACCCTCTATGCGGAGGGACAACGGCGCTATGTAGAGAGTTTGTCAGCCTACGCTCGTCAGTTCTTGGGTAACATGGAAAAACCAGATGTAGATTCTATTGACGGTCTCAGCCCAGCTATTTCCATCGACCAAAAAACGACTAGCAAAAACCCACGCTCGACCGTGGGAACGACGACTGAAATCAATGATTATCTGCGTCTCCTCTACGCACGTGTGGGGACGCCTTACTGTATTAACGGGCACGGAGCTATCAAGGCTTCTTCTGTAGAGCAAATCGTGGATAAGGTCTTGGAATTGCCAGAACGCCAACGTCTGCAAATTTTAGCTCCTGTCATACGTAAGAAAAAAGGGCAACACAAGAGTGTCATTGAAAAGGTTCAGAAAGATGGCTATGTCCGCGTCCGAGTGGATGGGGAGGTCTATGATGTGACCGAAGTGCCAGAGTTGTCTAAGAGCAAGCAACACAATATTGATGTTGTGGTCGACCGTATTGTCATCAAGGAGGGCATTCGTAGCCGTCTCTTTGATTCCATTGAGGCTGCCCTTCGTATCGCAGAAGGATATGTGATTATCGACACTATGGATGATTCTGAGTTGCTATTCTCTGAGCACTATGCCTGTCCAGTTTGTGGTTTTACCGTACCAGAGTTAGAGCCTCGTCTCTTCTCCTTCAATGCTCCTTTTGGTTCTTGTAGTGAGTGTGACGGTTTGGGCATCAAGCTGGAGGTGGATACTGACTTGGTAGTGCCAGATGCCAGCAAAACGCTACGTGAGGGGGCTTTGGCACCTTGGAATCCTATCTCATCTAACTACTATCCAAATATGCTAGAGCAGGCCATGACAGCCTTTGGAGTGGATATGGATAAGCCCTTTGAGGACTTGTCAGAAGAAGATAAGAACTTGATTCTCTACGGCTCGGATGGCAAGGAATTTCATTTCCACTATGAGAATGAATTTGGCGGTGTACGGGATATTGACATTCCTTTTGAGGGAGTTGTCAATAATATCAAACGTCGTTACCATGAGACTAACAGTGACTACACGCGCACCCAGATGCGTCTCTACATGAATGAGTTGACCTGCGGGACTTGTCACGGCTACCGTCTCAATGACCAGGCCTTGTCTGTCCGTGTGGGTGGTGAGCAAGGACCACATATTGGTGAAATCTCAGACCTGTCAATCGCCGATCACTTGGAGTTGGTCAGTCAGTTGACTCTGTCTGAAAATGAAGCCATTATCGCCCGTCCCATTCTCAAAGAAATCAAGGATCGCTTGACATTTCTCAATAACGTAGGTCTTAACTATTTGACGCTGTCACGTTCGGCAGGAACCCTTTCAGGTGGGGAGAGTCAGCGTATTCGCTTGGCGACCCAGATTGGATCCAACCTATCAGGTGTCCTCTATATCCTGGATGAGCCGTCCATCGGTCTTCACCAGAGGGACAATGACCGTTTGATTGCCAGTCTGAAAAAGATGCGTGACTTGGGCAATACTCTCATTGTGGTAGAACATGATGAAGATACCATGCGCGAGGCGGATTATCTGATTGACGTTGGTCCGGGTGCCGGTGTTTTTGGTGGAGAGATTGTTGCTGCAGGAACACCTAAGCAGGTGGCTCGCAACAGCAAGTCTATCACAGGCCAGTATTTGTCAGGGAAACGTGCCATTCCAGTGCCAGCAGAGCGCCGTTCCGGAAATGGTCGTTTTATAGAGGTGACGGGAGCGCGTGAGAACAACTTGCAAAATATCACCGCTCGTTTCCCGCTAGGGAAATTCATCGCAGTGACGGGGGTATCAGGATCAGGGAAATCGACCTTAATCAACAGTATCCTCAAAAAAGCCATTGCCCAGAAGCTCAACCGCAATTCAGACAAGCCTGGTAAGTTTAAGACGATTACAGGGATTGAGCATGTAGACCGCTTGATTGATATTGACCAGAGCCCGATCGGACGGACTCCAAGGTCTAACCCTGCTACCTATACGGGAGTTTTTGACGATATACGTGACCTCTTTGCCCAGACAAATGAAGCCAAGATACGAGGCTACAAGAAGGGCCGTTTCAGTTTCAACGTTAAGGGAGGCCGTTGTGAAGCCTGCTCGGGTGACGGGATCATCAAGATTGAGATGCACTTCTTACCAGATGTTTACGTGGCTTGTGAAGTCTGCCACGGAACCCGCTACAACAGTGAAACCCTTGAAGTTCACTACAAGGAAAAAAATATCTCGCAGGTTTTGGACATGACCGTCAACGATGCGGTGGAATTCTTCCAACACATTCCCAAGATTCAACGCAAACTTCAGACCATCAAGGATGTGGGGCTGGGCTATGTAACGCTAGGGCAACCGGCTACTACCCTTTCTGGAGGAGAAGCTCAGCGTATGAAGTTGGCTAGCGAACTTCATAAACGCTCGACAGGAAAATCTTTCTACATTCTGGATGAGCCAACGACAGGGCTTCATACCGAGGATATCGCTCGCTTGCTTAAAGTCTTGGCTCGCTTTGTTGACGATGGCAATACCGTCCTCGTTATCGAGCACAATCTGGATGTCATCAAGACGGCAGACCATATTATTGATTTGGGACCTGAGGGCGGTGTCGGTGGTGGAACCATCATCGCAACAGGAACACCAGAGGAAGTAGCGGTCAATGAAGCCAGCTACACAGGACACTATTTGAAAGGAAAGTTACATCATGAATAAACGTGTACAAGCATTTCTAGCTAAAATGCAAGAAAAAGAATTAGATGGCATCATCATCAATAACCTTAAAAACGTCTATTACCTGACTGGTTTTTGGGGCTCAAATGGAACAGTCTTCATCAGCCGTGACCGTCAGGTCTTGGTGACAGACTCTCGCTATATCATTGCAGCTAGGCAAGAAGTAACGGGTTTTGAGATTGTGGCTGACCGCGATGAGTTGGCTGTTATTGCAGGCATTGTTAAGGATATGGGCTTGTCTCATATCGGTTTTGAGGACGAGATTTCGGTCTCTTATTACCACCGTATGCAAACTGCTTTTGAAGATTTGGAACTAGTTCCACAGGCTCAGTTTGTTAAAGCGCTTCGTATGATTAAGGATGAGAAGGAGATTGCGACTATTCGCAAGGCTTGTTCTATCTCAGACCAAGCTTTCCGCGATGCACTTGACTTTATCAAACCAGGAAAGACTGAAATTGAAATTGCCAACTTCCTCGATTTCCGTATGCGTGAATTGGGAGCTGCCGGTTTATCTTTTGATACCATTCTAGCGAGTGGGATCAACTCTTCTAAACCTCATGCTCATCCTATGCACAAGCCGGTTGGACTAGGTGAAGCTATTACCATGGACTTCGGTTGCCTTTATGATCACTATGTCAGTGATATGACACGTACCATCTATCTAGGCCATGTCAGTGATGAACAAGCAGAAATTTATAATACAGTTTTGAAGGCTAACCAGGCCTTAATTGACCAAGCAAAAGCAGGTCTTGGTTTCCATGACTTTGACAAGATTCCTCGTGATATTATCACTGACGCAGGTTATGGAGAATACTTTACACATGGTATCGGTCACGGTATCGGTCTTGATATCCACGAAGAACCTTACTTTAGCCAAACTTCCAAAGAAGTCATCAAAACTGGTATGGCCTTGACAGATGAACCAGGTATCTATATCGAAGGCAAATACGGAGTTCGTATTGAAGATGATATCCTCATTACAGATACAGGTTGCGAGCTATTGACACTTGCTCCAAAAGAATTGATTGTTATCTAAGAAAAATGAGATAAATCATTGACTTTTACTATTGAAAGGTTTATACTGAAAGGCGAAAACGGTAGGTGAGGCTACCTTAGGGATACGGATGACTACCGCAAAGCAGTGGAGACACTACTCGTTGGTCAACAGTCCTGGTCGCGAAGGTCAAGACTAAGCTCATTACATTGCCCTATGGAGTTAAAGCTTGAACGAAAACAGATGATAAGTTTTTAGTCCTGCCATTTTATGGTAGGATTTTCTACTGTTTTAGAACAGAGAAAGGAGACAGACGATGCAAATTGACGACCACCCAGAACCGCACATACACAGCCAATCGCTGATTTGTGTCGTTCTGCCCTTATAAAGTGATTGGTCTCTGTGTATGAAACACATCATTCATACAGATAGGAGAAACCAATGAAAACTACAAAAGAAAGATTAGCAGCAGCTATTCATACACCTTTAAACGAAACTCTATCTTTTTATAAGACAAGTCTAACAGGCTTAACTGAGGAACAGATAGAAAAGAATCGTGATTCATATGGTGAAAACACCATCACCAAGGGTCAGGAAAACAGTATCCTCAAAAAAATTTACGAATCTATTATCAATCCATTTACAATCATCCTTCTTGTCATCGCTATGATTTCCATGGTGACCAATGTCTGGTTGGCGAAGCCTGGACAAGAAGATCCGACGACCTCTATCATCATCGTTGTCCTAGTCCTCATTTCTGGTGGCATTCGATTTGTCCAAGAACTGCGAAGCGACAAAGCTGCGACCAATCTTTCAAAAATGATTGTGAATACAGCTACGGTTATTCGCGAAGGCCAGAGTTTAGAGATCGCAATTGAAGATTTGGTCGTTGGAGATATAGTCAAATTGAGTGCTGGGGATATGATTCCAGCAGACCTCCTTTTGATTGAATCACGTGATTTCTTTGTTCAACAGTCTGGCTTGACAGGTGAAAGTGATTCGGTTGAAAAACTAGCCTTGTCAAAAATGAGTCAGTCCAATTTTGATAGTCTGCTAGAAGCAGAAGCGCTCGCCTTTATGGGAACCAATGTGATATCAGGAAGTGCCAAGGCTTTGATTCTAGCGGTCGGTGATGACACCATGATGGGAGAAATCGAGCAGACTCTCAATACTTATGACGAGCCCACCTCTTTCGAACGGGATATGAATAGTATCTCCTGGCTTTTAATCCGTTTGATGTTGGTCATGGTTCCCATCGTATTTCTTTCCAATGGTTTGACGGATGGAGATTGGTTAGAAGCTGGCGTATTTGCTTTGAGCGTGGGTGTCGGGCTTACACCTGAGATGCTTCCCATGATCATCACGGCCAGTCTAGCAAAAGGCTCCATTATCATGGCCAAGGAAAAAGTCGTTATCAAAAAACTCAATGCCATACAAGATCTAGGTGCTATTGATATCCTGTGTACGGATAAAACCGGAACACTTACCCAAGACGAAATTGTCCTTGAATATCCTTTGGATATACATGGGGATTTGGATTTGTCTGTGTTGAGACGAGCCTACCTCAATTCCTACTTTCAAACCGGTTTGAAAAACTTGATGGACCGTGCCATTATCAGTAGAACCGAAAAAGAAGCTAGAGAACACGCTATTCTACAAAATTTGGATACTAGCTTTCAAAAAATAGATGAATTGCCCTTTGATTTTGAACGCAGACGAATGAGTGTCATCGTCAAGGATGAGAATGAAGCTGTTAGTTTGGTAACCAAGGGTGCCTTAGAGGAGATGCTTGCGATTTCAACCCATGTGGAATATCAAGGTCAGATTAGCCCTCTGACGGATGATATCCGAGTGGAAATCTTAAAAGAAGTGGACCAACTCAATCAACAGGGCTTACGAGTCTTGGGAGTCGCTTATAAAACAGGCTTAAAGGAAGGTTTTGCTTACTCTGTTGAAGATGAAAAGGAGATGATTCTAACAGGATATCTTGCCTTCCTAGATCCACCAAAACCATCTGCAGCCCCTGCTATCCAAGCTTTATTAGAGTATGGTGTTCAAACCAAGATCTTGACTGGGGATAATGAGAAGGTAACCCAAGCAGTATGCGAAAAAGTTGGTTTAGACGTTGATCAAATCTTGTTGGGTTCTGATATTGATGCCATGACGGACGAAGAGTTGTCCCAAGCAGTTGAGAAGGTGACTGTCTTTGCTAAACTCTCTCCGGATCAAAAAGCACGAATCATTTTACAAATCAAATCTAATGGACATTGTGTCGGCTATATGGGAGATGGGATCAATGATGCTCCATCTATGAAAGTAGCCGATGTGGGAATTTCTGTTGATACAGCAGTAGATATTGCCAAAGAAACGGCTGATGTCATTTTGCTAGATAAGGATTTGATGGTGCTTGAAAAAGGGCTGGTAGAAGGACGCAAAGTCTATGCCAACATGACCAAATATATCAAGATGACGGTCAGCTCTAATTTCGGGAATATTCTGTCACTCTTAGTGTCTGGTATCTTTTTACCTTTCCTCCCTATGGCTCCGATTCACTTGATTGTGTTAAACCTCGTCTACGACCTTTCTTGCATTGCCTTGCCATTTGATAATGTGGATGAAGACTTTTTGAAACATCCTCATAAGTGGGAAGCCAAGTCTATTACTCGCTTTATGATTTGGATGGGTCCGATTTCTTCTGCCTTTGATATTTTGACCTTTATCTTGCTCTATTTTGTCATTGTCCCAATGACGACAGGTCAAGCCTATGTTCATGGAGCAGAGTCTGCAACGGGCTTTATCATCCTGTTCCAGACAGGTTGGTTCATTGAATCCATGTGGTCCCAAACCATGGTCATCCATATGCTTCGTTCAGCAAAACTCCCTTTCTTACAAAGCCGTCCGTCATGGTTGGTTCTTGGGACAACCTTGCTAGCAGCCAGTTTTGTGACCTTCCTTCCCTATTCTTCAATTGCTGGCCTGCTTCATTTAACCCCTTTGAAACCAATTTATTTCCTCTTTTTGCTTTTGATAATTATTCTTTATATGATAAGTGTTACAGTTGTGAAACGAATCTATATCAAAAAATTTAGAAGTTGGTTATAAATTGAATTTGTCAAGAAAAAAGTACGAAAATCGCGAAAAAAGTTAAATTTTTTTAAAAATAGGTCGCAAGTCGGATGTTTTTTATGGTATAATAGACTAAACTGATAGTAACATGTAGCGAAAGGGGTAGGTACATGATCAAAATTTATACAGTCTCAAGTTGTACTAGCTGTAAAAAAGCGAAAACCTGGCTCAATGCCCACCAGTTAAGTTATAAAGAACAAAATCTCGGTAAAGAAGGAATTACAAGAGAAGAGTTATTAGATATTCTCACGAAAACAGATAATGGAATTGCCAGTATCGTTTCGTCAAAAAACCGCTACGCTAAAGCACTTGGAGTTGACATCGAGGATTTGAGTGTCAATGAAGTGCTCAACTTAATCATGGAAACACCACGGATCTTAAAGAGTCCGATTCTCGTTGACGAGAAGCGCCTGCAAGTCGGCTATAAAGAAGATGATATCCGTGCCTTCTTGCCACGCTCTGTCCGTAATGTAGAAAATGCAGAAGCACGTCTACGTGCAGCTCTATAAAACATCAAGGCTGGGAGTGATTCCTGGCCTTGTTTTCTCTTTTATTTCAAAATCATGTGAGGAATTATGAAAAAGTTACTAATTGCTAGTTTTGCCCTCCTCTTTTTGCTTGCGGGATGTGGGCAAAAAAAGGAAACCCCTGCTGCTTCTACAACAGCATCTGAACCTCTCCAATCAAACCTTCCCGTTTTGGACAATGCCGAAAAAAATACAGTTGTCACCAAGACCCTGTTGATGCCGAAGTCAGAAAATGGAACGCAACAGATTCAGACCATTACCTATAAAGGTAATCAGTTTTTGACCTTGACCATTCAGCAAAAACGACCTGTCGGAGATGAACTCAAGACCTTTATCTCTGAAAATGGCCTAGAGGAGACACAAAAAGCGCTTCTAGAAGCAGAAGAAAAGGATGAGACCATCCAAGAGGCGCGCAAACTAGCAGGATTTACACTGGAATCCAAGCTACTCAGCGAGACAGAAATCCAGACTACAACGACTTATGATTTTCAAGTATTGGATGTCAAAAAGGCATCTCAGCTGGAATATTTAAAAAATATCGGCCTTGAAAATCTCTTAAAAAACGAACCTAGCCAATATATTGCAGATAGAGTGGCAAATGGGGCGACAGAACAATAGAAAATCCAAATAAATAGACTGACTTATTTGTAGAACGTAAGGGAATATGCTTTAATAGTACTATTCTAAGGAAAGAGGGTGTTAGAATGGGATTTACTGAAGAAACTGTACGGTTTAAATTGGATGATTCCAATAAGAAAGAAATTAGCGAAACCTTGACAGATGTCTATGCTTCTCTGAATGAAAAAGGCTACAATCCAATCAATCAGATTGTGGGTTATGTATTGAGTGGAGACCCTGCCTACGTTCCTCGATACAATAATGCACGAAATCAAATCCGTAAGTACGAGCGTGATGAAATTGTTGAAGAATTGGTACGCTACTACCTTAAGGGACAAGGAGTCGATCTATAATCTATGAGAATTATGGGATTGGACGTTGGTTCAAAAACGGTAGGCGTTGCCATTAGTGACCCACTAGGTTTTACGGCTCAAGGACTTGAAATCATCCAAATCAATGAGGAACAGGGTCAGTTTGGTTTTGACCGCATCAAGGAATTGGTTGAGAGCTATAAGGTGGAGCGCTTTGTAGTAGGTCTGCCTAAAAACATGAACAATACCAGCGGTCCGCGAGTGGAAGCCAGTCAAGCCTACGGAGCAAAACTAGAAGAGATTTTTGGTTTACCAGTAGACTATCAGGATGAGCGTTTGACGACGGTCGCTGCGGAGCGTATGCTAATTGAGCAGGCAGACATCAGCCGTAACAAACGCAAGAAAGTTATTGATAAATTGGCTGCTCAGCTGATTTTGCAAAATTATTTAGATAGAAAATTTTAAAACAGAGGAGAAACTATGTCACACGATCATAACCACAACCACGAAGAACGTGAATTGATTACACTAGTAGATGACCAAGGTAATGAAACCTTGTTTGAAATCCTTTGTGGCATTTGGAAATGGGAAGGCTTGGAAATTAATGGTATAATAAAATTTAAGAGAAATAAAACATCATTGATTTGAGAGGTATTCACATTGATAGAAATAAGGGAAGTTGTAGAAAATAAGAAGCAGTTTTTATCGCTTTTATTATTGGCAGATGAACAAGAAGATATGATTGACAGATATATAGCAGATGGCACAATGTATGTTTTAGACGATAATGGAGTAAAGGGCGAGTGTGTTGTCCTAAATGTGGGGAATAATACTCTTGAAATCAAAAATATCGCCATTCATCCGGATTATCAAAGAAAAGGATACGGACAGCTTTCATTGATTTTATTATAGAGAAATACAAAGGGGAATATTCCGTATTACAAGTGGAAACGGGAGAAAGTCAGACTACCATCCCTTTTTATGAAAAATGTGGCTTTATTCGTTCTCATATCATCAAGAATTTTTTTATAGATAATTATGAACATCCGATTTACGAAGAAGGTGTCCAATTAGTAGATATGATTTATCTAAAAATGGATTTATAAGTCCGAGCATTAGGAGCGTGATAAATATGAAAAACCGAGAGAAGATTATTAGCTTATGGTTTGATATGTGGCTCAAACAACAAGATTTAGGAATAGACGATATATTTGCGGAAGATGTTGTTTATACTGAAAGTTGGTGTCCTAAATATGAAAATCGAGCAACTGTAAAGCATTGGTTTAATGAGTGGAATACAAGAGGAAAAGTGCTTACGTGGGATATAAAGCAGTTTTTCCATAGTGAACATCAAACAGTTGTTGAATGGTACTTCAAAAGTAAGATGAATGATGGAAGAATAGAAGGATTTGATGGTATATCATTGGTTGAGTGGACAAAAGAGAATAAAATCAAGAAACTAAAAGAATTTGGTTGCAACATCAATCATTATAATCCTTATGAAAATAGTGAGAAACCTCAATTTAGAGATGATGGAGCTTCTTGATTTTAGAACTAATTTCAAAATATTGGTAAGAGCGATTAGAAAATAAAAAATCTAATCGCTTTTTTTATTTCAACGAGGAAAGGAGAATTTATGGAAGAACTGAAAAACACAGGTAAAAAAGGCATTAGCACAAAGAGAAAGATTGGAAAGACCACCTATGAGGTTGTTGTCCATTTCAATGAAAATGCAACTGAAACAATGCAAGATAAACTTACAAGAATAATGCTGAGGGAGCTTAGGAGAAAATCGGACGAAAAAAAGATGATTTTGATTAAAAAATCCTTGACAAGTAGCAACAGGAGCGACAGAACAATAGAAAATCCAAATTAATAGACTGACTTATTTGTAGAACGTCAGGGAATGTGCTATAATAGTACTATTCTAAGGAAAGAGGGTGTTAGAATGGGATTTACTGAAGAAACTGTACGGTTTAAATTGGATGATTCCAATAAGAAAGAAATTAGCGAAACGTTGACAGACGTCTATGCTTCGTTGAATGACAAGGGCTACAATCCGATTAACCAGATCGTCGGTTATGTATTGAGTGGAGACCCTGCCTACGTTCCTCGTTATAACAATGCACGAAATCAAATCCGTAAGTATGAGCGTGATGAAATTGTTGAAGAATTGGTACGCTACTACCTTAAGGGACAAGGAGTCGATCTATAATCTATGAGAATTATGGGATTGGACGTCGGTTCAAAAACAGTAGGGGTGGCGATTAGCGATCCCCTAGGCTTCACCGCTCAGGGACTTGAAATCATCCAGATTAATGAGGATCAGGGCCAGTTTGGTTTTGACCGCATCAAGGAATTGGTTGACAGCTATAAGGTGGAGCGCTTTGTAGTAGGTCTGCCTAAAAACATGAACAATACCAGCGGTCCGCGAGTGGAAGCCAGTCAAGCCTACGGAGCAAAACTAGAAGAGATTTTTGGTTTACCAGTAGACTATCAGGATGAGCGTTTGACGACGGTCGCTGCGGAGCGTATGTTGATTGAACAAGCAGATATCAGCCGTAACAAACGCAAGAAAGTTATTGATAAGTTGGCTGCTCAGCTGATTTTGCAAAATTATTTAGATAGAAAATTTTAAGACAGAGGAGAAACTATGTCACACGATCACAACCATGACCACGAAGAACGTGAATTGATTACACTAGTAGATGAGCAAGGAAATGAAACCTTGTTTGAAATTCTTTTGACCATCGATGGGAAAGAAGAATTTGGTAAAAATTATGTTCTGCTAGTGCCAGTTAATGCAGAAGAAGATGAAAATGGTGAAGTTGAAATTCAAGCTTACTCATTCATCGAAAATGAAGACGGAACAGAAGGCGAATTACAACCAATCCCAGAAGACTCAGAAGACGAATGGAACATGATTGAGGAAGTCTTCAACAGCTTTATGGAGGAGTAAAAATGTTCAGTGAACATTTTTACCCTTACGCTAAAAATAAAGACCGTAAGTAAGTCCGGTGGACGTTTTTAGCCCACGTTGAAATTCATTGTAGCTAGTGATTAGCTAACCAGGTAAGAGGTTGGGATTTTAGTCCTGACCTCACTTTTTATTTGTAATCATACTTTGATGCGGTAGTTGATTGGACTTTTGTTAAGGAGACATGTATGTTTGAAGTAGAAGAATGGCTTCATAGTCGGATTGGTTTAAACTTTAGATCTGGACTTGGACGAATGCAACGAGCGGTGGATTTGTTGGGGAATCCTGAGAAGACATATCCTATTATCCACGTAACAGGGACTAATGGTAAAGGGTCAACTATTGCCTTCATGAGGGAGTTGTTTGTCGCCCATGGTAAAAAAGTTGGTACTTTTACCTCTCCTCATATCATCAGTATCCATGATCGAATCTGTATTAATGGGCAACCAATCGCCGATGAAGACTTTATCCGTATAGCTAACCAAGTCAAGGAGATGGAAAAGACGCTTTTGCAAACCCATGACCAGTTGTCCTTTTTTGAATTACTGACTCTGATTGCCTTGCTTTACTTTAAAGAGCAGGGAGTGGATCTAGTTCTGCTAGAAGTGGGGATTGGTGGTTTGCTTGACACAACGAATGTCGTAACAGGAGAGATTGCAGTTATTACTTCTATTGGGTTAGACCATCAGGAGACCTTGGGCGATAGTCTGGAGAAAATAGCAGAGCAGAAAGCTGGCATTTTCAAGGCTGGAAAGAAGGCGGTCATTGCTAAGCTCGCTCCAGAAGCAGAGCTTGTCTGTCAAAATACAGCGAGGGAGTTAGACGTAGACCTTTATCAAGCTGGGCGAGACTTCACTTTGAAAGCTAGGAATTTTTCAAGTAAACTAGCAAGCTTTTCACAGCTTGAAATCGGGTTGGAAGGTGCTTATCAGCAAGAAAATGCTTCCTTGGCTTTACAAACTTTTCTTCTGTTTATGGCGTCAAGAGAGGAAGGTGTCGAAGAAGAGCTTGTCAGACAGGCTTTGAAGGAGACACACTGGGCAGGTCGATTAGAACGAATTCGCCCACAGATTTACCTAGATGGGGCTCACAATCTTCCAGCTTTAACTCGTCTAGTTGAGTTTATTCAGGAAAAAATCCAGCAAGGATACCAGGTCCATGTCCTTTTTGGCGCTCTTAAACGCAAGGATTACCAAGGGATGTTAGCCTATCTAACAGAGCAGTTGCCTCAGGTGGAACTTAAGGTAACAGGCTTTGACTACCAAGGATCTCTAGAAGAAAGCGATGTTTCTGGTTATAAACTGGTTGACTCTTATTGTGATTTTATCAGCAAATTTGAAGAAAATGCCAATGATCAGGACCTGCTTTTTGTGACGGGCTCTCTCTATTTTATCTCGGAAGTACGAGCGGGTTTGGTGGGAGATCATGAGATTAGTTGACCTTCTGGACTTAAGTTGCTATACTGGGGATAGGAAAACTCGAAAACGATTTCAGAAATACATTAGCACAAAAGAAAGGAAGTCGCTATGAAAACGAAAACATTCACACTTTCTATTGCTTCCCTAGCAATTCTTAGTCTTTTAGTAGCTTGTGGACCTAAGGAACAAGCATCTACCCAGCCATCTGCTCAACAATCATCTACTCAACAAGAATCATCTTCTAGTGCTGCTACCAGTGCTAGTCAACCACAGGCGTCCTCAAGCCAGGACACTACTGCGGCAGCTCAACCGACTAATATTGATGGTACCTATACTGGAAAAGATGAGAACGACCAGATCACTCTTGTTGTAACAGGCAAAACTGGTACATGGACTGAGGTCGAACCAGATGGAGATAAGGAAATTAAGCAAGTCACCTTTGAGTCAGAAAATCAACGTGTCATTATCGGAGATGATATTAAAATTTATGCGGTTAATGGTAATCAAATGATTATCGATGATATGGATCGAGAGGCATCTGACCGAGTGGTATTAACTAAGCAATAATGATTAAGCAGAAGTTCCAATGAGATGAAAGTTATCTTTTTGGAGCTTTTTTTCTTGAAAAAGTGGCTGACTGTTCTTTACTAACTTTTTACTTAAAACGCTTACGAATATTTGTAAAACTTATACTAAGGTCGTATACTTAAGGTAAATAATCAAATAGCGCAAAGGCGCAGGAGGAAAAGCATATGGCTACATTTTACGTTCCATCAGTTAACCTTATCGGTAAGGGTGTTGTAAATGAAGTAGGTCCGTATATCAAGGAACTGGGGTATAAGAAGGCCCTTTTGGTTACAGACAAGTTCATCGAGGGAAGTGATATTTTACCTAAGGTTCTAAAACCACTAGATGCTGAAGGGATCGAATATGTGATCTTTAGCGATGTGGAGCCCAATCCGACTTGTAAGAATGTCACAGACGGAGTGGCTGCCCTGAAAGAGCATGGATGTGACTTTATCATTAGTCTTGGTGGTGGGTCTCCTCAGGATGCGGCTAGTTGTATCTCTATCATCGCTACAAATGGTGGAAAACCTCAAGACTATGAGGGTCTCCACAAGTCTGCTAAAAAAGGGTTGCCAGTGGTTGCGATCAATACAACAGCTGGAACTTCTGCAGAAATTACGATTAACTATGTCATTACTGACGAAGAACGCAAGGTCAAGATGGTAATGGTTGATAAGAACAGCCTCGCCCTCATATCTGTCAATGATCCAGAACTCATGCTTTCAAAACCGAAAGGATTGACAGCGGCGACAGGTATGGATGCTCTTACTCACGCTGTCGAGGCTTTAGTAACACCAGGTGCTTATAATGTGACCAAGAAGCTATCTATCGGAGCGATTGAACTCATCAAAGAGTATCTTCCTCGTGCTGTGGCAAATGGCCAAGATATTGAAGCCCGTGAGGCGATGGTCAATGCCATCTTCCTCGGTGGTATGAGCTTTAACAATGCTGGTTTGGGGTATGTTCATTCTATGGCTCACCAACTCGGTGCGGTATATAACTTACCACATGGTGTCTGCTGTGCCATGCTTCTCCCAGTTGTAGAGCGTGAAAATGCCAAACGTGTACCAGAAGCTTTCCGCAATGTAGCCAAGGCCTTGGGACTCCATGTTGAAGGAAAAACAGACCAAGAATGTGCTGACTATGCTATCGCTGAAATTGAAAAACTGTCTGAAACAGTAGGTATTCCGAAGAAACTAACTGAACTCGGTATCCAAGAAAAAGACTTTGACTTTGACTACCTTTCTAAGAATGCTTTGATTGATGCATGTGCACCTGGAAATCCATTTATGCCAACCTTGGAAGAAACCATTGCTCTCTACAAAGAACTCTTCTAAAAATCAAGTAGAGTGGAAGGGACTTATTCTTCAAAATACAAATAACATTGGAAAGAACTATCATTTTGGTAGTTCTTTTTAAGCCTCTTAATACCCTAGTTAAAAATATAAAAAGGGATAGCACGTCATATAGTGAAGGAGTAGTTTAAGAATCTTGCAGCTCTTGGAGTAGTTTGCATAGAAAAAGGTAAAAGGTTGCCATCTACCCCTGAACTGAGGTATACTAGTAGAAACAGTAGTTTATCAAGCAGTTAAGGAGAATGTTAGAAAAGAAAGGGGATGTATGACAGCTAGAAAAATGCAGCTACTCATGTCCAAATATGGTTTTAGCATTACCATCATGTTGGCTGAGTTGTTTATCGTCTTTGGTTTGTTTCTCTATCTAGGCCAGATGGCACCGATTATCTGGATAATCCTAGTCATTTTAGTGAGCTTAGCGACTATTGTATCGATTGTCAATCGGTCTATGAATCCTGAGAGTAAGGTGACATGGCTGCTAGTAGCCTTTGTGCCAGTATTTGGCCCCTTACTCTATATCATGTTTGGAGAACGCCGTTTATCTAAAAAGGAAATGAAGCAACTAAAGCAGCTCCAATCAATGGTTCACCGAGAGGACAATAGCAGAGCTCTCCGTTTGGAGTTAAAAGAGCAGGACAAGTCGGCTTATGGGGTTATCAAATCGCTCCTCAGCATGGACACGAATGCAGATGTCTATAATCGAACGGATACCCATTTTTTCCCTTCAGGGGAAAGCATGTGGCGCCAGATGCTAGAGGATCTCAAGAAAGCTGAGAAGTTTATCTTTCTCGAATACTATATCATCGAAGAAGGTTTGATGTGGAATAGTATTTTGAAAATTTTGGAAGAAAAGGCGGCTCAAGGGGTAGAAGTGAAGCTCCTTTATGATGATATTGGTTGTATGGCAACCTTGCCTGGTGATTATACCATTCATCTTCGCGGTCGAGGGATTGAAGCCCACAAATTTAATAAGGTGATTCCGCGCTTAACCGTCGCCTATAACAACCGTGACCACCGTAAAATCATGATTATCGATGGTCAAATTGCCTATACAGGTGGTGTCAATCTGGCAGATGAGTATATCAACCATATCGAACGCTTTGGTTATTGGAAGGATAGCGGTATTCGCCTAGATGGATCAGCGGTTAAGGCTTTTACCAGACTCTTTTTATCAACTTGGTATATCAACCGTGGGGAAATTAGTGACTTTGACCAATACCATCTTGAAAATCAACCTAGAGATGGGATGGGGCTCTGTATTCCCTATAGTAGTGGACCAAAATCCATCTACCGAGCTCAAGTTGGAAAAACGGTCTATCAAAATCTTATTAATCAAGCTACAGATTATGTCTACATCACGACTCCCTATCTGATTGCTGACTACGATCTAACTGAAAGTATTAAAAATGCAGCTCTGAGAGGGGTAGATGTGCGAATTGTGACGCCTTGTATCCCAGATAAGAAGGTTATTCAGTTAGTTACTCGAGGAGCCTATCCAGACTTGTTATCTGCAGGGGTTCGAATTTATGAGTATAGCCCGGGATTCCTTCATAGCAAGCAAATGCTTGTAGATGGAGAGGCGGCAACTGTGGGAACCATCAATTTTGATTATCGGAGCTTGCTTCACCACTATGAAAATGCCGTCTTGCTTTATAGAACGCAGTCCATCATCGATATTGAAAGGGACTTCGAAGAGATTTTTAAAGTTTCTCAAGAAATTTATCCCCACACCATCAAAACAAGCTGGTATCAAAGCCTGATCAAGGAAATTGTCCAGTTGTTTGCACCTATGCTCTAACTATCCACCAAGATCTAGCTCAAGGCTGGATCTTTTTTGTCTTCTTACGAATAGATAAGTAAAGGAGAAAACCATGCTCGATCTAGAAGATGACGATTTTATCAGAGAGTATAGAGACAGTCAATTTCACCGTTTTCGTGAAATTGAACGCTTTGCGCTATTGGATAAGAAATTCAGCAAATATCAATCCCAAGCTGACATTCCTGTAAGATTTTGATATACTAAAACAGATAAACTTAGAGGAGAAATTGAATGAATGTATATGGGAAAATAGATGAGAAACAAGAAGAATCTCATTACCAAGACTGGTCCGTTCCAGAAAAGCGAGAAGGAGCTCCGATTCCCTTTTTTAGTATCTTGCTTTGGAGTTTAGTGGCGACAGCTATTTCTGTGGTTATCCCCCTTATTTTTGGTTTAGTAAGTCCGCGACAAACTCAGGATCTTTATACCGGTTGGGCTTTGCATCAAAATGGTCAAATGTATACCGATTATTTTGGGACGGAGGGATTGCTCTATTACCTGCTTACCTATCTTTCACAAGGCAGTATTCTGATTGCTTTGGTTGAGTGGTTGGCCTTGTTTGGAGCAGGTGTTTTTCTTTTTAAATCTGCGGATACTCTTACAGGCCGTGTAGAAGAAGCCAAGCAGCTTGTGTTTGTGTTTAATCTGTTGGTAGCAGGTCTCGCTTTTGGTGGTGGCTATGCTCTCTTGCTAGCCTTGCCTTTCTTATTTTATTCACTTAGCATTGTTACGAACTATCTAGCTTATCCAAACGATGACAAAGGATTTTTACGTGTTGGTATGAGCCTTGCACTTGCTTTCTTCCTTGCGCCAATCCCAACAGCCTTATTTGCAGCTACACTAGCCTTGGGAATTATCGGCTTTAACTTAGGCAAAGGTCACTTTGTTCATGGTTTATATCAATTTTTTGCGTCAGCCTTAGGGTTTTCACTCTTATTCTATCCTTTAGGCTACTATACAGTATTAACAGGTAGTTTTGGGGATGCCATTAGCCAGACCTTGTATCCGGTAAATACTCTTAGCCTCTTTTTAAATGCGCATTTGCTTGAAAATACAGCCTTCTACGGCTTACTTGCCATTGGGCTAGGTTCCCTTACTTTGCTCTTTTCTGGTTTGTTCCAGTCAAAACCAGTCAAGCAATACTCCCAATCAATTGCTGCTAGTTTGGGCTTGTTGCTTTCTTTGGGGCTCTTGATTTTCTCCAAAGAACCTGTCCACGGTACTCACCTCGTTGCTCTCCTTCCCTTCTTGATCCTACTCCTTCTGACAGGGATCAAAGAAAATGTTTCTGAGGGAGGCAGTCGTCGTAGAAGAAGACGTGAGAAGAAATCCTCCTTCCTTAAAGGAAATTTCTATCTACCACTGATTACCCTTGTCTACCTCATTGTTCTTCCTATCGTGAGTCACTACCTTTCGCATCCAGCGACTTATCAGGAGAGAGAACGTCTTGCTAGCATGGTAAAACAGCAAACGAGTTCTGAGGATCGTGTCTATGCTTGGGATGATCGTCCTGATTTCTACCGTGCAAGTGAACGCTTGGCGCCGACTTCTCTATCAACTCCAACACTCTATACTGCAAGCGACGAAAATAAAACCAAACTGATGAATGATCTGAAAGAGAATCAACCGAAGATGATTATGGTCAATCAAAAAGTTGCCTTGTGGTCAGATGTAGAGAGCTGGCTCAGTGAAAACTATGAGCTTGTTCAGACAGATACTAGCGAGTTGAAGCTTTATAAATTCAAATAACAAAATCAATATCTTGTGGAATTTTAAAAAAATTAGGATTTTTAACACAAGATGTTGATTTTTATTTTTAGAGTGGTATAATACTGAATATAAACTATTTAACAATATTTTAGAAAAGAGCATGGATATGATTGTATTAGAAGAAAAGCTTGCAACCGTTCCCACCTTGTTCGTTGAAAAACGAGATGGTAGACGTGTAGTATTTGATGTAGACAAGATTGACAAGGCTCTCCACAAGGCGGCGGAAAAGGTTATGGACGTTACGCCTCTAGTAGAAAAACGCCTAAATGGTCTAGTTGAAAGAATCGTGACGGAAATTCACAGTCGTTTCCCTAAAGGTGTGAAGATTTATGAGATTCAGAATATCGTAGAACATGAACTTCTTGAAGCCAAAGAATATGCCTTGGCTGAAGAGTATATCACTTATCGGACACAGAGGGATTTTGAGCGCTCAAAAGCGACAGATATCAACTTTAGCATTCATAAACTTCTCAATAAAGATCAAGCGGTTGTCAATGAAAATGCCAATAAAGACAGCGATGTCTTTAATACTCAACGTGATTTGACAGCAGGGATTGTGGGGAAATCAATCGGATTGCAAATGCTTCCTAAGCACGTAGCCAATGCTCATCAAAAAGGGGATATCCACTATCATGATTTGGACTATAGTCCCTATACACCTATGACCAACTGCTGTTTGATTGATTTTAAAGGGATGTTGGAAAATGGTTTTAAAATTGGGAATGCAGAGGTAGAGAGTCCCAAGTCTATCCAGACTGCGACAGCTCAGATTTCACAAATCATCGCCAACGTTGCTTCTAGCCAGTACGGGGGCTGCTCAGCTGACCGTATCGATGAAGTCTTGGCGCCTTATGCAGAGAAGAATTACCAAAAGCACCTCAAGGATGCGGAAGAGTGGGTCTTGCCTGAAAAACGGGATGATTATGCTTGGAAGAAAACCCAAAAAGATATCTATGATGCCATGCAATCTCTTGAATATGAAATCAACACCCTCTTCACTTCAAATGGACAAACACCTTTTACTTCACTAGGTTTTGGTCTAGGAACTAGTCGTTTTGAACGGGAAATTCAAAAAGCTATCTTGACCATTCGTATCAAGGGTCTTGGCTCAGAACACCGCACAGCCATCTTCCCTAAACTCATCTTTACGCTTAAAAGAGGCCTTAACTTGGAAGAAGGGACTCCAAACTATGACATCAAACAGTTGGCCCTTGAGTGTGCAACCAAACGGATGTACCCGGATGTCTTATCCTATGATAAGATTATCGAGTTGACTGGTTCTTTCAAGTTACCTATGGGTTGCCGTTCTTTCCTTCAAGGATGGAAGGATGAGAATGGCGTAGAAGTCAATTCTGGTCGGATGAATCTAGGTGTTGTGACGGTCAACCTTCCTCGCATTGCCCTCGAGTCTGAGGGCGACATGAATAAGTTCTGGGAAATCTTCAACGAGCGGATGAATATCGCAGAAGATGCTCTAGTTTACCGTGTTGAACGGACCAAGGAAGCAACACCAGCAAACGCCCCTATTCTCTATCAGTACGGGGCCTTCGGACGCCGTCTTGGAAAAGACGAGAGCGTCGATCAGCTCTTTAAGAATCGTCGTGCGACAGTTTCATTGGGCTACATCGGTTTGTACGAGGTAGCGACAGTCTTCTTTGGAAATAGCTGGGAACACAATCCAGAAGCCAAGGAATTCACACTGGATATCATTCGCGATATGAAACGTCGGGTGGAAGAGTGGTCTGACCAATATGGCTACCATTTCTCTATCTACTCGACACCGTCTGAAAGTCTAACAGATCGCTTCTGTCGCTTGGATACAGAAAAGTTCGGTTCTATTCCTGATATTACAGACAAGGAATACTACACCAACTCGTTCCACTATGATGTTCGTAAAAATCCAACGCCGTTTGAAAAATTGGACTTTGAGAAGGCTTATCCAGAAGCAGGTGCAACAGGTGGTTTCATACACTACTGTGAGTATCCAGTTCTCCAACAAAATCCAAAAGCCTTGGAAGCTGTCTGGGACTACGCCTATGATCGTGTAGGGTATCTAGGGACCAATACTCCGATTGATCATTGTTATAAGTGTGACTTTGAAGGGGATTTTGAACCGACAGAGAGGGGATTTGCTTGTCCAAACTGTGGAAATAGCGACCCTAAAACAGTAGATGTAGTCAAACGAACTTGTGGCTATCTAGGTAACCCTCAGGCTCGTCCGATGGTCAATGGGCGCCATAAGGAAATCGCTGCGCGTGTCAAACATATGAATGGTTCAACCATTAAGACACCTGGACATAAAGTAACAAACTAGAAAGAGACAGAATGGGGAAATACCAATTGGATGATAAGGGGCGAGCTCAAGTGACCCGTTATCACGAGAAACACTCTAAAGGTGGAACAGGTAAAAAAGAACGCTTGCTTAACCTCAGAGAACAGTTTTTAAACAAGAACAAGAAAAAATAAAAGTGAGAGTCTGCTCTCACTTTTCTCTTAATTGGAGGTAAAAATGATACTACGCAGACCAACATTGGCAGATAAAGAAACAGTTTTAGAGATGATGGCAGAGTTTGAACAGACTCAATCAGTCCACGATGGTGGGTTTTGGAACGCCAACAATTTTGTTTATGAAGAGTGGATAGAAGAAAATCTTCAGGCGGAAGCGGGACTCAATATTCCTGAAAACTGGGTTCCTGCTATCCAGCTGCTTAGTTTTGACGTAGCAGGCCAGGCTCTTGGCTTTCTCAACCTTCGTCTCCGATTAAATGACTACTTACTAGAAAATGGGGGCCATATTGGCTACTCCATTCGTCCATCTGAAAGAGGTAAGGGTTATGCCAAAGAATCCCTCCGACAAGGTCTGCAAGTTGCCAAGGAAAAGAATATCAAACGAGCTCTGGTAACTTGTAGCACAGAAAATCCTGCCAGCCGAGCTGTTATCTTAGCTAATGGTGGTGTCTATGAGGATGTTCGAAACGGAACGGAGCACTACTGGATTGATGTCGATTAAGGAGGAAGCATGGAGCTAAGACGACCAACTTTGGAAGATAAAGAAGCTATATTAGAGATGATTGCGGAGTTCGATGCAGCAAAATCCTATATGCACGGTGGCATGGGCTCCGCTTGGAAGCGAGCAAAGGATTATGAGGATTGTTTAAAGATTGTAGAGCAGCAAGAGGATGCTGCCAACCTGCCAGTAGGCTGGGTTCCTGCAATCAAATTTTTATCCTTTGATGAGACTGGCTTGCCTTTGGGATTTTTAGCCCTGCGCTTGTCCTTGAATGACAAATTATTTGTGGAAGGCGGTCATATTGGCTATTCTATCCGTCCCAGTCAACGAGGCAAAGGATATGGGAAGGAGCAGTTGAGATTAGGACTAGCAGAGGCTCGAAAGCAAGGATTGGAACGAGTGCTGATTACCTGCGATGAAGACAACGAAGCCAGCCGCCGCACGATTCTCTCCGCTGGCGGTGTTTACGAAAATACAATCGATAGAAGTCAGCGCTATTGGATAGACTTGGAGTAGAAGGATGACATGGAATACACCAAAACCAGGTGAATGGAAAAGTGAGGAACTTAGTAAAGGGCGGATCATTGATTATAAGGCCTTTAACTTTGTGGATGGAGAAGGTGTGCGAAACTCTCTCTATGTATCAGGTTGCATGTTTCACTGCGAGGGATGCTATAATGTTGCGACTTGGTCTTTCAACGCAGGCATTCCCTATACAGCAGAATTAGAAGAACAGATCATGGAAGATCTCGCTCAACCGTATGTTCAAGGATTGACCCTGCTGGGAGGAGAACCCTTTCTTAATACAGGCATTCTCTTGCCTCTCGTTAAACGCATTCGAAAGGAATTGCCAGACAAAGACATATGGTCCTGGACGGGCTACACGTGGGAAGAAATGATGCTGGAGACTCCAGACAAATTGGAACTCTTGTCTCTGATTGATATCCTTGTCGATGGACGGTATGATAAAAGCAAGCGCAATCTCATGCTCCAGTTTCGAGGTTCTTCCAATCAACGGATTATTGATGTGCAAAAATCTCTCAAAAGTGGGCAAGTGGTGATTTGGGACAAGCTTAATGACGGAAAAGAAAGTTATGAACAGGTGAAGAGAGAATGAAGAAAAAAGACCTGATAGAACAACTGGTTTCAGAGATTGAAACGGGAAGAATTAGGACACTAGGGATCTACGGTCATGGGGCTTCAGGCAAGTCAACCTTCGCTCAGGAATTATATCAAGTCCTAGATCCTACTACAGTAAATTTGCTAGAAACAGATCCCTATATCACCTCAGAACGTCACCTGGTAGTACCAAAGCAAGCACCAGATCAAAAGGTGACAGCTTGTCTTCCAGTGGCGCATGAACTGGCAAGTTTGCAGAGAGATATTCTCGCCTTGCAGGCAGGTATGGATGTCTTAACAATCGATGAACCGTGGAAGGCTAGTGAGGTCTTATCTGGAGCCAAACCGATTCTGATTGTTGAAGGGATGTCTGTGGGTTTTCTACCCAAGGAACTCTTCGACAAAACTATCTGTTTCTACACGGATGAGGAGACTGAATTAAAGAGGCGTCTCGCTCGAGATACGACTATGAGAAATCGCGATGCATCTTTTGTATTGGCTAGCCATCAGATGAGACGGGAACAGTATCTGCGATACTATAGAGAAAACGAGTCTAAAGCGGACATTTTAGTAGATCAATCAGAAGATACATTCAAGGTCAAAATGACACACATTATATAGAAGAAAAGACGGTTTTTATAGATATAAATCCGTAATCTTGGAAAGATGAAAAGAGAAAACAGTTTCATCCTAAAAAAACGAAAAAAAGCTCACAAATCCCTTGCAATCGCAGGGGCTTTGTGTTATTCTACCGTGGTGCTGTAAATCACATCTTTAGCTGTGATGCAAGAGGTTGTGACCACGATTGGATACACTGCCACACAACGCGCGTCGATTTCCTATTTTTGCTTTGAGTTGGAATCCCTTTATGTCTTAGACTTGAGCATAAAAAATGTTCGTTAAAAACTTTCCAGACTATATCAATAAGAATTGGAAGGATGGTCTTGGTTGAAGCCTGCATTGTTCTTCAGCTCTGGTTGAGACCAGTAAATTGAACGTTTTGTCTGTTATAGGCACCGTTTTTTCTGGGAAAAGGGAGTTGATAGTGAATGGTGTGATATATCCTATACGCAAAGAATGCTATTTCATTTTGTTGCGTGAATTAGCCTCTTGGTAGCTAGAAAGTTTAGAGCTGAGGTTGATTGCTAGTCAGTCACCTTAGAAGTGAAAGTAAAAGGAGCGAAGGAATGTTTTTAAAAATAATCAGTAGTATCTCTACAAATAATTTCCAAGATCCAAACATGATGGAAAAAATTAGCCATCTATGGCAGGAGCACCAGAAAGAAGTAGAGGAGGCATTTGCCCAAGGGCTTCCGATTTATGCAGTCTATCATGATTATGTCAGCGACTACAAGGGGGATTACAGCTTGTCGCTCTGTAGTCTATCCGATAAAGAAGACTGGGATTTTGACACTTCAGGACGAACCTACCAAGTATTTGAGGTGGATACAAGTGATTCAAAAGGTTTTCTTCATACCTGGCAACAAATTTGGCAGGCAGAAGAAGCAAGAGAACTGCGACGTCAGTATAGTATTGATTTTGAAAAATATGATCCAGATCAGACAGTATCTATCTTTATCGCCACCTCCAAAAATGGGTAAATTGTCAAACTAAGTTTTATTTACGAAAGAGGATCAGAACATACTCTAGTAACTTAGGTTAGTAAAAAAACGAAAAAAAGCTTACAAATCCCTTGCAATCGCAGGGGCTTTGTGTTATTCTATTATGGTGCTGTAAATTACAGCCTTAGCTTTGATGCAAGAGGTTGCGACACGCTCGGTTGCATTGCCACGCAACGCGCGTCGGTTTTCTTGTGGAGCTAGCCTATTATCTTAAATAGACGAAAAGGAGAAAAAGATGGCAAACAAAAAAATCCGTATCCGTTTGAAAGCTTACGAACACCGTACGCTTGACACAGCGGCTGCAAAAATCGTAGAATCAGCTACTCGTACAGGTGCACAAGTTGCGGGTCCAATCCCACTTCCAACTGAGCGTAGCCTCTACACAATTATTCGTGCGACTCACAAATACAAAGACTCTCGCGAACAATTTGAAATGCGTACACACAAACGTTTGATCGATATCGTTAACCCAACTCAAAAAACAGTTGATGCGTTGATGAAATTGGATCTTCCAAGTGGTGTAAACGTAGAAATCAAACTTTAATCTAAAATATAAAAGAGCAGAGGCTGGTGTTTCAATTTAATTGAACACGGGCTAAACTCGGTGTGAAAAAGATAAACTTCCTAGTGTCTGTTAGACACTGCGCCAGTTTCCTATTTTCACTTTGAGTTTGACGCCCTTTGTATCTTAGACTTGAGCATAAAAAACGCTCGTTAAAAACTTTTTGAATAAAAAATATAGAAAAGGAACTATTTTCTCATGACAAAAGGAATCTTAGGGAAAAAAGTGGGAATGACTCAAATCTTCACTGAAGCTGGCGAATTGATCCCTGTAACAGTTATTGAAGCAACTCCAAACGTTGTTCTTCAAGTTAAAACTGTAGAAACAGATGGTTACAACGCTATTCAAGTTGGTTTTGATGACAAACGCGAAGTATTGAGCAACAAACCTGCTAAAGGACATGTAGCGAAAGCTAACACGGCTCCTAAGCGCTTCATTCGTGAATTCAAAAACGTTGAAGGCTTGGAAGTTGGTGCTGAAATCACAGTTGAAACATTCGCAGCTGGAGACGTTGTTGACGTAACTGGTACTTCTAAAGGTAAAGGTTTCCAAGGGGTTATCAAACGCCATGGACAATCACGTGGACCAATGGCTCACGGTTCTCGTTACCACCGTCGTCCAGGTTCTATGGGACCTGTTGCACCTAACCGCGTGTTTAAAGGTAAAAACCTTGCAGGACGTATGGGTGGCGACCGCGTGACAATTCAAAACCTTGAAGTTGTACAAGTTGTTCCAGAAAAGAACGTTATCCTTATCAAAGGTAACGTACCAGGTGCTAAGAAATCTCTTATCACTATCAAGTCAGCAGTTAAAGCTGGTAAATAATAAGGAAAGGGGAATACAGTCAAAATGGCAAATGTAACATTATTCGACCAAACTGGTAAACAAGCTGGCGAAGTTGTTCTTAACGATGCAATCTTTGGTATTGAACCAAACCAATCTGTTGTGTTTGATGTGATCATCAGCCAACGTGCTAGCCTTCGTCAAGGAACTCACGCAGTTAAAAATCGCTCAGCTGTTTCAGGTGGCGGACGCAAACCATGGCGTCAAAAAGGAACTGGACGTGCTCGTCAAGGTTCTATCCGCTCTCCACAATGGCGTGGTGGTGGAACTGTCTTCGGACCAACTCCACGTAGCTATGCGTACAAACTTCCTCAAAAAGTTCGTCGCCTTGCTCTTAAATCTGTTTACTCAGAAAAAGTTGCTGAAAACAAATTTGTAGCCGTTGATTCTCTTGAATTTACAGCTCCAAAAACTGCTGAATTTGCAAAAGTTCTTGCAGCTTTGAGCATCGATTCTAAAGTCCTTGTTATTCTTGAAGAAGGAAACGAATTCGCAGCTCTTTCAGCTCGTAACCTTCCAAACGTGAAAGTTGCGACTGCTACAACTGCAAGTGTTCTTGACATCGCAAATAGTGACAAACTTCTTGTTACTCAAGCAGCTATCTCTAAAATCGAGGAGGTTCTTGCATAATGAATTTGTATGATGTTATCAAAAAACCTGTTATTACTGAAAGCTCAATGGCTCAGCTTGAAGCAGGAAAGTATGTATTTGAAGTTGACACTCGTGCACACAAACTTTTGATCAAGCAAGCTGTTGAAGCTGCTTTTGAAGGTGTTAAAGTTGCCAACGTTAACACAATCAACGTAAAACCAAAAGCGAAACGTGTTGGACGTTACACTGGTTTTACTAACAAAACTAAAAAAGCTATCATCACACTTACAGCTGATTCAAAAGCAATCGAGTTGTTCGCTGCTGAAGCTGAATAATCTAAGGAGGAAATATCGTGGGAATTCGTGTTTATAAACCAACAACAAACGGTCGCCGTAATATGACTTCTTTGGATTTCGCTGAAATCACAACAAGCACTCCTGAAAAATCATTGCTTGTTGCTTTGAAGAACAAGGCTGGTCGTAACAACAACGGTCGTATCACTGTTCGTCACCAAGGTGGTGGGCACAAACGTTTCTACCGTTTGGTTGACTTCAAACGTAACAAAGACAACGTTGAAGCAGTTGTTAAAACAATCGAGTACGATCCAAACCGTTCTGCAAACATCGCTCTTGTACACTACACTGACGGTGTGAAAGCGTACATCATCGCTCCAAAAGGTCTTGAAGTTGGTCAACGTATCGTTTCAGGTCCTGAAGCAGATATCAAAGTCGGAAACGCTCTTCCGCTTGCTAACATTCCAGTTGGTACTTTGATCCACAACATCGAGTTGAAACCAGGTCGTGGTGGAGAATTGGTACGTGCTGCTGGAGCTTCTGCTCAAGTATTGGGTCAAGAAGGTAAATACGTTCTTGTTCGTCTTCAATCAGGTGAAGTTCGTATGATTCTTGGAACTTGTCGTGCAACAGTTGGTGTTGTCGGAAACGAACAACATGGACTTGTAAACCTTGGTAAAGCAGGACGTAGCCGTTGGAAAGGTATCCGCCCAACAGTTCGTGGTTCTGTAATGAACCCTAACGATCACCCACACGGTGGTGGTGAAGGTAAAGCACCAGTTGGTCGTAAAGCACCATCTACTCCATGGGGCAAACCTGCTCTTGGTCTTAAAACTCGTAACAAGAAAGCGAAATCTGACAAACTTATCGTTCGTCGTCGCAACGAGAAATAATAGTAAACTAGTCGCTTAAGCAATTAGGAAATCCGCCAGCTCGGTAGCGCTCCACGTGAGCGCAAGCCGCTGTGGTACAATATTTAAAGGAGAATACATAAAAATGGGACGCAGTCTTAAAAAAGGACCTTTCGTCGATGAGCATTTGATGAAAAAAGTTGAAGCTCAAGCTAACGACGAAAAGAAAAAAGTTATCAAAACTTGGTCACGTCGTTCAACGATCTTCCCAAGTTTCATTGGTTACACTATTGCAGTTTATGACGGACGTAAACACGTACCTGTTTACATCCAAGAAGACATGGTAGGTCACAAACTTGGTGAATTTGCACCAACTCGTACTTACAAAGGTCACGCTGCAGACGACAAGAAAACACGTAGAAAATAAGGAGAACATAAATGGCAGAAATTACTTCAGCTAAAGCAATGGCTCGTACAGTACGTGTTTCACCTCGTAAATCACGTCTTGTTCTTGACAATATTCGTGGTAAAAGCGTAGCCGACGCTATTGCAATCTTGACATTCACTCCAAACAAAGCTGCTGAAATCATCTTGAAGGTTTTGAACTCAGCTGTAGCTAATGCTGAAAACAACTTTGGTTTGGACAAAGCTAACTTGGTAGTATCTGAAGCATTCGCAAACGAAGGACCAACTATGAAACGTTTCCGTCCACGTGCGAAAGGTTCAGCTTCACCAATCAACAAACGTACAGCTCACATCACTGTAGCTGTTGCAGAAAAATAAGGAGGTAACATCGTGGGTCAAAAAGTACATCCAATTGGTATGCGTGTCGGCATCATCCGTGATTGGGATGCCAAATGGTATGCTGAAAAAGAATACGCGGATTACCTTCATGAAGATCTTGCAATCCGTAAATTCGTTCAAAAAGAGCTTGCTGACGCAGCAGTTTCAACTATCGAAATCGAACGCGCAGTAAATAAAGTTAACGTTTCACTTCACACTGCTAAACCAGGTATGGTTATCGGTAAAGGTGGCGCTAACGTTGACGCACTCCGTGCAAAACTTAACAAATTGACTGGAAAACAAGTACACATCAACATCATCGAAATCAAACAACCTGATTTGGATGCTCACCTTGTAGGTGAAGGAATTGCTCGTCAATTGGAGCAACGTGTTGCTTTCCGTCGTGCACAAAAACAAGCAATCCAACGCGCAATGCGTGCTGGAGCTAAAGGAATCAAAACTCAAGTATCAGGTCGTTTGAACGGTGCAGATATTGCCCGTGCTGAAGGATACTCAGAAGGAACTGTTCCACTCCACACACTTCGTGCAGATATCGATTACGCTTGGGAAGAAGCAGATACTACATACGGTAAACTTGGTGTTAAAGTATGGATCTACCGTGGTGAAGTTCTTCCAGCTCGTAAAAACACTAAAGGAGGTAAATAACCAATGTTAGTACCTAAACGTGTTAAACACCGTCGTGAATTCCGTGGAAAAATGCGCGGTGAAGCAAAAGGTGGAAAAGAAGTAGCATTCGGTGAATACGGTCTTCAAGCTACAACTAGCCACTGGATCACTAACCGCCAAATCGAAGCTGCTCGTATTGCCATGACTCGTTACATGAAACGTGGTGGTAAAGTTTGGATTAAAATCTTCCCACACAAATCATACACTGCTAAAGCTATCGGTGTGCGTATGGGATCTGGTAAAGGGGCACCTGAAGGTTGGGTAGCACCAGTTAAACGTGGTAAAGTGATGTTCGAAATCGCTGGTGTATCTGAAGAGATTGCACGTGAAGCGCTTCGTCTTGCTAGCCACAAATTGCCAGTTAAAACTAAATTCGTAAAACGTGAAGCAGAATAAGGAGAAGGCATGAAACTTAATGAAGTAAAAGAATTTGTTAAAGAACTTCGTGGTCTTTCTCAAGAAGAACTCGCGAAGCGCGAAAACGAATTGAAAAAAGAATTGTTTGAACTTCGTTTCCAAGCTGCTACTGGTCAATTGGAACAAACAGCTCGCTTGAAAGAAGTTAAAAAACAAATCGCTCGTATCAAAACAGTTCAATCTGAAGCGAAATAATAGACTAGGGAAGGAGAAATTTCAATGGAACGCAATAATCGTAAAGTTCTTGTTGGACGTGTTGTATCTGACAAAATGGACAAGACAATCACAGTTGTAGTTGAAACAAAACGTAACCACCCAGTCTATGGTAAACGTATTAACTACTCTAAAAAATACAAAGCACATGATGAAAACAATGTTGCCAAAGAAGGCGATATCGTACGTATCATGGAAACTCGCCCGCTTTCAGCTACAAAACGTTTCCGTCTTGTAGAAGTTGTTGAAGAAGCGGTTATCATCTAATCAAGCCTGAAAGGAGAAAACTGAAATGATTCAAACAGAAACTCGTTTGAAAGTCGCAGACAACAGCGGTGCACGCGAAATCTTGACTATCAAAGTTCTTGGTGGTTCTAAACGTAAATTTGCGAACATCGGTGATGTCATTGTGGCATCTGTAAAACAAGCTACTCCTGGTGGTGCGGTTAAAAAAGGTGACGTTGTAAAAGCTGTTATCGTTCGTACTAAATCAGGTGCTCGTCGCGCTGATGGTTCATACATCAAGTTTGACGAAAATGCAGCTGTTATCATCCGTGATGACAAAACTCCTCGCGGAACACGTATCTTTGGCCCAGTTGCACGTGAATTGCGTGAAGGTGGCTTCATGAAGATCGTGTCACTTGCTCCAGAAGTACTTTAATTTTTAGAAACAAACTAGTCCCCTAGCTTCAAGCTAGGGTGCCCTTGTGGGCGTAAGAAAAATTAAGGAGAAACCTAATGTTTGTAAAAAGAGGCGACAAAGTTCGCGTAATCGCTGGTAAAGATAAGGGAACAGAAGCTGTTGTCCTTACTGCCCTTCCAAAAGTAAACAAAGTTATCGTTGAAGGTGTTAACATCGTTAAGAAACACCAACGTCCAACTAACGAGCTTCCTCAAGGTGGTATCATCGAGAAAGAAGCAGCTATCCACGTATCAAACGTTCAAGTATTGGACAAAAATGGTGTAGCTGGTCGTGTTGGTTACAAATTTGTAGACGGTAAAAAAGTTCGCTACAACAAAAAATCAGGCGAAGTGCTTGATTAATCACGAAGGAAAGGAGAAGTATAATGGCAAATCGTTTAAAAGAAAAATATCTTAATGAAGTAGTTCCTGCTTTGACAGAACAATTCAACTACTCATCAGTGATGGCTGTGCCTAAAGTAGATAAGATCGTTTTGAACATGGGTGTTGGTGAAGCTGTATCAAACGCTAAAAGCCTTGAAAAAGCTGCTGAAGAATTGGCGCTTATCTCAGGTCAAAAACCACTTATCACTAAAGCTAAAAAATCAATCGCCGGCTTCCGTCTTCGTGAAGGTGTAGCGATCGGTGCAAAAGTTACCCTTCGTGGGGAACGTATGTACGAATTCTTGGATAAATTGGTTTCAGTTTCACTTCCACGTGTGCGTGACTTCCACGGTGTTCCAACAAAATCATTTGATGGACGCGGAAACTACACTCTTGGTGTGAAAGAACAATTGATCTTCCCAGAAATCAACTTTGATGACGTTGACAAAACTCGTGGTCTTGACATCGTTATCGTAACAACTGCTAACACTGACGAAGAGTCACGTGCATTGCTTACAGGCCTTGGAATGCCTTTTGCAAAATAATATAGGAGGTAAATCTAATGGCTAAAAAATCAATGATTGCTAAGAACAAACGTCCAGCGAAGTTCTCTACTCAAGCTTATACTCGTTGTGAAAAATGTGGTCGTCCACATTCAGTTTACCGCAAATTTAAACTTTGCCGTGTTTGCTTCCGTGAATTAGCTTACAAAGGACAAATTCCTGGTGTAACAAAAGCATCTTGGTAATATCATGATACAAAGAGCGTAACAACCACAGCAAAAATAGAAAATTTGGTGAAGGAGCGATGCTCCAAAACAAATTTATCTTTTTTGCACAGGTTGTAACTCGTGTTCAAATAAGAGTTCTCTCATTTGAATGTGTCAATACTATCTGAGCCCAGCTCAATCATTAACTAGCAAGTGCAACTTGCAAACTACTAGTAAGAGGAGAAAAACAAAATGGTTATGACTGACCCAATCGCAGACTTCCTAACTCGTATTCGTAACGCTAACCAAGCGAAACACGAAGTACTTGAAGTACCTGCATCAAACATCAAAAAAGGGATTGCTGAAATCCTTAAACGCGAAGGTTTTGTTAAGAACGTAGAAATCATCGAAGATGACAAACAAGGCATCATCCGTGTATTCCTTAAATACGGACCAAACGGTGAAAAAGTTATCACTAACTTGAAACGTGTTTCTAAACCAGGACTTCGTGTCTACAAAAAACGTGAAGATCTTCCAAAAGTTCTTAACGGACTTGGAATTGCTATCCTTTCAACTTCTGAAGGTTTGCTTACTGATAAAGAAGCTCGCCAAAAGAACGTTGGTGGTGAGGTTATCGCTTACGTTTGGTAAAATCAAGATACAAAGAGCGTCATGGGCAATGTGAAAATAGGAAATCTGACAAAGAGTGTTAACACTCTAGGAAGATTTGTCTTTTTCACACAGACCATAGCTCGTGTTCAATTTAGCTGATTTACTGATCAGCTAAATAGAGAGTAAATTAGTTTAGGAGAAAAAGATGAAAGCTACTGAATTGAATGAAAAACTTATTGTTGCAGAAGATGCTTTGGCTGAATTGTCAAAAGATGACCTTGTATCTCTTTTATGTGAAATTGGTTATAGTCCTGCGGCTATTGATGTATTGACAGAATATCAGGAGTTTGTCAAAGCTTTTCGAAAGAAACTAGGTTTGCTCTAATCCGAATGCCCCCCGTGAAAACTGGCCATTCTGGCCTGACAATTTAACAGGAGAAAATAAACATGTCACGTATTGGTAATAAAGTTATCGTGTTGCCTGCTGGTGTTGAAATCACTAACAATGACAACGTTGTAACTGTAAAAGGACCTAAAGGAGAACTTACTCGTGAGTTCTCAAAAGATATTGAAATTCGTGTGGAAGGTACTGAAGTAACTCTTCACCGTCCAAACGATTCAAAAGAAATGAAAACAATCCACGGAACTACTCGTGCCCTTTTGAACAACATGGTTGTTGGTGTATCAGAAGGATTCAAGAAAGAACTTGAAATGCGCGGGGTTGGTTACCGTGCACAACTTCAAGGATCTAAACTTGTTTTGGCTGTTGGTAAATCTCATCCAGACGAAGTTGAAGCTCCAGAAGGAATTACTTTTGAACTTCCAAACCCAACAACAATCGTTGTTAGCGGAATTTCAAAAGAAGTAGTTGGTCAAACAGCTGCTTACGTACGTAGCCTTCGTTCACCAGAACCATATAAAGGTAAAGGTATCCGTTACGTTGGTGAATTCGTTCGCCGTAAAGAAGGTAAAACAGGTAAATAATGTTGAGTGGTTGATTTTCAACCACCAACCTATTTTCCAACTTAGTGCATAGCACACGATTTAAAACTAAAGAGGTGAAAACTGTGATTTCTAAACCAGATAAAAACAAACTCCGCCAAAAACGCCACCGTCGCGTTCGCGGAAAACTCTCTGGAACTGCTGATCGCCCACGTTTGAACGTATTCCGTTCTAATACAGGCATCTACGCTCAAGTGATTGATGACGTAGCGGGTGTAACGCTCGCAAGTGCTTCAACTCTTGACAAGGAAGTTTCAAAAGGAACTAAAACTGAACAAGCCGTTGCTGTCGGTAAACTCGTTGCAGAACGTGCAAACGCTAAAGGTATTTCAGAAGTGGTGTTCGACCGCGGTGGATATCTATATCACGGACGTGTGAAAGCTTTGGCTGATGCAGCTCGTGAAAACGGATTGAAATTCTAATAGGAGGACACTAGAAAATGGCATTTAAAGACAATGCAGTTGAATTAGAAGAACGCGTAGTTGCTGTCAACCGTGTTACAAAAGTTGTTAAAGGTGGACGTCGTCTTCGTTTTGCAGCTCTTGTTGTTGTTGGTGACCACAACGGTCGCGTAGGATTTGGTACTGGTAAAGCTCAAGAAGTTCCAGAAGCAATCCGCAAAGCAGTAGAAGATGCTAAGAAAAACTTGATTGAAGTTCCTATGGTTGGAACAACAATCCCACACGAAGTTCTTTCAGAATTCGGTGGAGCTAAAGTATTGTTGAAACCTGCTGTAGAAGGTTCTGGAGTTGCCGCTGGTGGTGCAGTTCGTGCCGTTGTGGAATTGGCAGGTGTGGCAGATATTACATCTAAATCACTTGGTTCTAACACTCCAATCAACATTGTTCGCGCAACTGTTGAAGGTTTGAAACAATTGAAACGCGCTGAAGAAGTTGCTGCCCTTCGTGGTATTTCAGTTTCTGATTTGGCATAAGAAAGGGGATAAAATGGCTCAAATTAAAATTACTTTGACTAAGTCTCCAATCGGACGCATTCCATCACAACGTAAAACTGTTGTAGCACTTGGACTTGGCAAATTGAACAGCTCTGTTATCAAAGAAGACAACGCTGCTATCCGTGGTATGATCACTGCAGTATCTCACTTGGTAACAGTTGAAGAAGTAAACTAATAATTTTTAGGGGATGTGGCAATACTCATCCCCTAAAACTAGGTATAGTCATCTAAGATGACCATGTATAGGCGAGTTGATAAGGGAGACAACCTTTTCTCTCTTATCGGCGCTAGCATTTTACAAAAGAGGAGAAAATAATAATGAAACTTCATGAATTGAAACCTGCAGAAGGTTCTCGTAAAGTACGTAACCGTGTTGGTCGTGGTACTTCATCAGGTAACGGTAAAACATCTGGTCGCGGTCAAAAAGGTCAAAAAGCTCGTAGCGGTGGCGGAGTTCGCCTTGGTTTTGAAGGTGGACAAACTCCATTGTTCCGTCGTCTTCCAAAACGTGGATTCACTAACATCAACGCTAAAGAATACGCAATTGTAAACCTTGACCAATTGAACGTCTTTGAAGATGGTGCTGAAGTGACTCCAGTTGTGCTTATCGAAGCAGGAATTGTGAAAGCTGAAAAATCAGGCGTTAAAATTCTTGGTAACGGTGAATTGACTAAGAAATTGACTGTGAAAGCAGCTAAATTCTCTAAATCAGCTGAGGAAGCTATCACTGCTAAAGGTGGTTCTGTAGAAGTCATCTAAGAGAGGTGACCCATGTTTTTTAAATTATTAAAAGAAGCTCTCAAGGTTAAACAAGTTCGCTCAAAAATTCTCTTTACAATTTTTATCATTCTTGTTTTCCGTATTGGGACAAGTATTACTGTTCCAGGGGTGAATGCAAAAAGTTTAGAAGCTCTCAGTGGTTTATCTTTCTTAAACATGCTTAGTCTTGTTTCAGGGAATGCCATGAAGAACTTCTCTGTTTTTGCACTCGGAGTAAGTCCGTACATCACTGCTTCTATCGTTGTTCAACTGCTACAAATGGATATTTTACCGAAGTTTGTAGAATGGGGCAAA
Organism: bacterium; assembly: GCA_905221415.1. Lineage (GTDB taxonomy): Bacteria > Bacillota > Bacilli > Lactobacillales > Streptococcaceae > Streptococcus. Next base: position 233,720 of record CAJNDC010000001.1, on the reverse strand, counting down.
CAAGGGGAAGTAGGACGGAGAAAACTAAACCAGGCTACTCGTTACATTGCACTGGTGCTTGCATTTGTTCAATCTATCGGGATTACAGCAGGGTTTAATACTCTATCTGGAGCGAAATTATTAACGACAGATTTAACTCCACAAGTCTTTGTTACCATTGGGATCATCCTAACAGCAGGTAGTATGATTGTAACTTGGCTTGGGGAACAAATTACAGATAAAGGATATGGTAACGGTGTTTCTATGATCATCTTTGCAGGTATTGTCGCTTCAATTCCTGAGATGATTAAGGGTATCTATGTTGACTACTTTGTCAATATCCCAAGTAGCCGATTGACTTCATCTATTATCTTTGTTGTTATTTTGATTATCGCTGTCTTGTTGATTGTTTACTTTACAACCTATGTTCAACAGGCAGAATTTAAAATTCCAATCCAATATACAAAAGTTGCTCAAGGAGCCCCATCAAGCTCATATCTTCCATTGAAGGTAAACCCAGCGGGGGTTATTCCAGTTATCTTTGCAAGTTCCATTACAGCAGCACCTGCAGCCATTCTTCAGTTTTTGAGTGCTACAGGTCATGATTGGGCTTGGGTACGTACAGCACAGGAAATGTTATCTACAACATCTCCGACAGGTGTTGCTATGTATGCCTTGTTGATCATTCTCTTTACATTCTTCTATACGTTTGTACAGATCAATCCAGAGAAAGCAGCAGAAAACTTGCAAAAGAGTGGAGCCTACATTCATGGGGTCCGTCCTGGTAAAGGGACAGAAGAATATATGTCGAAACTTCTTCGTCGTCTTGCTACTGTCGGCTCTCTCTTCCTAGGTGTTATTTCTATCTTACCTATCGTAGCTAAAGATGTATTTGGCCTTTCAGAAGTTGTTGCTTTTGGGGGAACAAGTCTACTAATCATTATCTCGACAGGTATTGAAGGAATTAAACAATTGGAAGGGTATCTATTGAAACGTAAGTATGTTGGTTTCTTGGATACAACAGAATAGTTGTAATAGGAAATAAAATTGACTATTGCTCAGAGAGTGGAGTGTAAAAATCGAAGACTTTGTCAGATTTTTATCTCCTCTCTTCTATTTTGTTTTTAAATAGGGGTTGAAATAGATTTCTGCTTCTATTTAAATACAAAATAAGGAGATCCTATCATGAATCTTTTGATTATGGGCTTACCTGGAGCAGGTAAGGGAACGCAAGCAGCTAAAATTGTGGAGAAATTCCATGTTGCACATATCTCAACAGGCGATATGTTCCGTGCTGCAATGGCAAATCAAACTGAAATGGGTGTACTTGCAAAGTCATACATTGACAAAGGTGAGTTGGTCCCAGACGAAGTTACAAATGGTATTGTTAAAGAACGTCTTTCACAGGACGATATCAAAGAAACAGGTTTCTTGTTAGATGGTTACCCACGTACGATTGAACAAGCTCATGCCTTGGATGAAACATTGGCTGAACTGGGTATTGAACTTGAAGGAGTAATCAACATCGAAGTGAATCCAGACTGTCTCTTGGAACGCTTGAGTGGCCGTATCATTCACCGCAAAACAGGTGAAACTTTCCACAAAGTTTTCAATCCACCAGTTGACTACAAAGAAGAGGATTACTACCAACGTGAAGATGATAAACCTGAGACAGTTAAACGTCGTTTGGATGTGAATATTGCACAAGGTGAACCAATCATTGCTCACTATCGTGCTAAAGGTTTAGTTCATGATATCAAAGGGAATCAAGATATCAATGATGTGTTCAAAGACATCGAAAAAGTACTGACAAATTTGAAATAAAGCGTTTTTCGTACTTGCAAAAAATCGCGACAAATGTTATACTGAGATAGTCTGACTTATAATTGTTGCCTCTGTGTCTTGAGGCATCGAATCGAAATTTATGGAGGTGCTTTTGCGTGGCAAAAGACGATGTGATTGAAGTTGAAGGCAAAGTAGTCGATACAATGCCGAACGCAATGTTTACGGTTGAACTTGAAAATGGACATCAGATTTTAGCAACAGTTTCTGGTAAAATTCGTAAAAACTATATTCGTATTTTAGCGGGAGATCGTGTTACTGTCGAGATGAGTCCATATGACTTGACACGTGGACGTATCACTTACCGCTTTAAATAATCGAAAAACTTGGAGGGATAAGAAATGAAAGTAAGACCATCGGTCAAACCAATTTGCGAATACTGTAAAGTAATTCGTCGTAATGGTCGTGTTATGGTAATTTGCCCAGCAAATCCAAAACACAAACAACGTCAAGGATAAGATAGAAAGGAGAAAACATGGCTCGTATTGCTGGAGTTGACATTCCAAATGACAAACGCGTAGTAATCTCATTGACTTACGTTTATGGTATCGGACTTTCAACATCTAAGAAAATTTTGGCTGCTGCTGGAATCTCAGAAGATGTTCGTGTACGTGACCTTACATCAGATCAAGAAGATGCTATCCGTCGTGAAGTGGATGCAATCAAAGTTGAAGGTGACCTTCGTCGTGAAGTAAACTTGAACATTAAACGTTTGATGGAAATCGGTTCTTACCGTGGTATTCGTCACCGTCGTGGACTTCCTGTCCGTGGACAAAACACTAAAAACAACGCTCACACTCGTAAAGGTAAAGCTGTTGCGATTGCTGGTAAGAAAAAATAATATAGGAGGTAAAAGTCTTGGCTAAACCAACACGTAAACGTCGTGTGAAAAAGAATATCGAATCTGGTATTGCTCATATTCACGCTACATTTAATAACACTATTGTTATGATTACTGATGTGCATGGTAATGCAATTGCTTGGTCATCAGCTGGTGCTCTTGGTTTTAAAGGTTCTCGTAAATCTACACCATTCGCTGCTCAAATGGCTTCAGAAGCTGCTGCTAAATCTGCACAAGAACACGGTCTTAAATCAGTTGAAGTTACTGTAAAAGGTCCAGGTTCTGGTCGTGAGTCAGCTATTCGTGCGCTTGCTGCCGCTGGTCTTGAAGTAACAGCAATTCGTGATGTGACTCCAGTGCCACACAATGGTGCTCGTCCTCCAAAACGTCGCCGTGTATAATCATCGCATTACACTGCTTTTCGTTTAAGAGGGAGTAACTAAATGATTGAGTTTGAAAAACCAAATATAACAAAAATTGATGAAAATAAAGATTATGGCAAGTTTGTAATCGAACCACTTGAACGTGGCTACGGTACAACTCTTGGTAACTCTCTTCGTCGTGTACTACTAGCTTCTCTACCAGGAGCAGCTGTGACATCTATCAACATTGATGGTGTGTTACATGAGTTTGACACAGTTCCAGGTGTTCGTGAAGACGTGATGCAAATCATTCTGAACATTAAAGGAATTGCAGTGAAATCATACGTTGAAGACGAAAAAATCATTGAGCTTGACGTTGAAGGTCCTGCTGAAATTACAGCTGGAGATATTTTGACTGACAGTGATATTGAGATTGTGAATCCAGATCATTATCTCTTTACAATCGGTGAAGGTTCTTCTCTAAAGGCGACAATGACTGTTAACAGTGGTCGTGGATATGTACCTGCTGATGAAAACAAAAAAGATAATGCGCCAGTTGGAACACTTGCTGTAGATTCTATTTATACACCAGTTACAAAAGTCAACTATCAAGTTGAACCTGCTCGTGTAGGTAGTAACGATGGTTTTGACAAATTAACCCTTGAAATCTTGACAAATGGAACAATTATTCCAGAAGATGCTTTAGGGCTTTCAGCACGTATCTTGACAGAACATCTTGATTTGTTTACAAATCTTACAGAGATTGCTAAATCTGCAGAAGTGATGAAAGAAGCTGATACTGAATCGGACGACCGTATTTTGGATCGTACGATTGAGGAACTGGACTTGTCTGTGCGTTCATACAACTGTTTGAAACGTGCCGGTATCAATACGGTGCATGATTTGACAGAAAAATCTGAAGCAGAGATGATGAAAGTACGAAATCTTGGACGTAAGAGTTTGGAAGAAGTGAAACTCAAACTCATTGACTTGGGTCTTGGATTAAAAGATAAATAAAGGAGGAATACATGGCTTACCGTAAACTAGGACGCACTAGCTCACAACGTAAAGCAATGCTTCGCGATTTGACAACTGACCTTTTGATCAACGAATCAATCGTGACAACTGAAGCTCGTGCTAAAGAAATCCGTAAAACTGTTGAAAAAATGATTACTCTAGGTAAACGTGGTGATTTGCATGCACGTCGTCAAGCAGCTGCTTTCGTACGTAATGAAATCGCATCTGAAAACTATGATGAAGCAACTGATAAGTACACTTCAACTACAGCACTTCAAAAATTGTTCTCAGAAATCGCACCTCGTTATGCTGAACGTAACGGTGGATACACTCGTATCCTTAAAACTGAACCACGTCGTGGTGATGCTGCGCCAATGGCGATCATCGAATTAGTATAAAATCATCAATTTTGTTGAGTGTTATGATGATGGAGTCTTGTGCTCTTAGTCTAGCTCTGGTCTACCGCTGGGACTTCGGTCCTAGCGGGAACACTCATCATCATTTGATAGGGTAGACGCTTGTTTACGAAATTGTTTTTTTCTTAAGAACAACTTCGTAAGCAGGCGTTTTTTAGTATTATCTATGGAAATATGCTATACTAGGAAAAAAGAAAATCAAAAACGTTCAGGTTTTCTAAAAATCGTAGAAATGGGGTATAAGAATGAAGGCTATTATTACAGTGGTTGGTAAGGACAAGGCTGGGATCGTTGCAGGCGTGTCTACTAAGATTGCAGAGTTGGGTTTGAATATTGACGATATTTCTCAGACGGTGTTGGATGAATACTTTACTATGATGGCGGTCGTTTCTAGTGACGAAAAACAGGATTTCACTTATCTGCGAAATGAGTTTGAAACTTTCGGTCAGACCTTGAATGTCAAAATCAATATTCAAAGTGCGGCGATTTTTGACGCTATGTATAATATCTAGGAGGTTATCATGGATATTAGACAAGTTACAGAAACCATTGCCATGATCGAGGAGCAGAACTTCGATATCAGAACCATCACCATGGGGATTTCCCTTTTGGACTGTATTGATCCAGATATCAATCGTGCTGCTGAAAAGATTTACCAAAAAATCACCACTAAAGCTGCAAATCTAGTGGCTGTGGGAGATGAAATTGCTGCAGAACTTGGGATTCCTATTGTTAATAAACGGGTATCGGTGACTCCGATTTCATTGATTGGTGCTGCGACTGATGCGACGGACTATGTCGTTTTGGCAAAGGCACTTGACAAGGCTGCCAAGGAGATTGGTGTTGACTTTATTGGTGGATTCTCAGCTTTGGTACAAAAAGGCTACCAAAAAGGAGATGAAATTCTCATCAATTCTATCCCACGCGCTCTAGCTGAGACAGACAAGGTTTGTTCGTCTGTTAATATTGGCTCGACCAAGTCAGGTATCAACATGACCGCGGTCGCTGATATGGGACGTATCATCAAGGAAACAGCTGCGCTGTCAGATATGGGTGCGGCTAAGTTGGTCGTATTTGCTAACGCCGTTGAGGATAATCCTTTTATGGCCGGCGCTTTCCACGGTGTTGGTGAAGCAGATGTTATCATTAATGTTGGAGTTTCGGGCCCTGGTGTTGTCAAGCGTGCCTTGGAAAAAGTTCGTGGACAGAGCTTTGATGTAGTAGCGGAAACAGTCAAGAAAACGGCCTTTAAGATTACTCGTATCGGTCAGTTGGTTGGGCAAATGGCGAGTGAACGCCTTGGTGTTGACTTTGGAATTGTCGACCTAAGCTTGGCGCCTACTCCTGCAGTTGGTGATTCCGTGGCACGTGTCCTTGAGGAAATGGGATTAGAAACAGTTGGTACGCATGGGACGACGGCTGCCCTCGCTCTTTTGAATGACCAAGTTAAGAAGGGCGGAGTGATGGCTTGTAACCAAGTCGGTGGCTTGTCAGGTGCTTTTATCCCCGTTTCTGAAGATGAGGGGATGATTGCTGCGGTGCAAGATGGCTCTCTGAATTTAGAGAAACTAGAAGCCATGACAGCTATCTGTTCTGTCGGGCTGGATATGATTGCCATTCCGGAAGATACGCCTGCTGAGACCATTGCGGCTATGATTGCGGATGAGGCGGCAATTGGTGTCATTAACATGAAAACAACGGCCGTCCGTATTATTCCAAAGGGCAAAGAAGGCGATATGATTGAGTTTGGAGGCTTGCTAGGGACAGCTCCAGTTATGAAGGTCAACGGGGCTTCGTCTGTTGATTTCATCTCTCGCGGTGGGCAAATCCCAGCTCCAATCCATAGTTTTAAAAATTAATAAAAAAGAGAGAGGATTTAAGTTGGATTTAAGGATGACTGTGTATACTATAATCATTAAATAAAGACCTCCTAACTTTATTTAATAGAAATCCTAAACTTTTTCATAATAATCTCCTAGGGAAGCTACCATGAGGGTAGCTTTTCTTTTGGATCATTTACAAATGTTGGCTTTGCTTTTGAAAGCCGAATATTTCTTTGATCCATGATATAATAGAAGAAATGGAGGATAGAAAATGTCTAAAGTAAGATTGTACTTGGTCCGTCATGGAAAAACGATGTTTAACACGATTGGACGTGCTCAAGGATGGAGTGATACACCTCTGACCACAGAAGGTGAGTTGGGAATCCATGAACTGGGAATTGGCTTGAGAGAGTCTGGCTTGCAGTTTGACCGCGCTTATTCCAGTGATTCAGGGCGCACTATTCAAACCATGGGAATTATCCTGGAGGAACTTGGCTTGCAGGGGAAAATCCCTTACCGCATGGACAAGCGAATCCGTGAGTGGTGTTTTGGTAGTTTTGATGGGGCCTATGATGGGGACCTCTTTATGGGATTGATTCCTCGTATTTTTAATGTGGACCATGTTCATCAGTTGTCCTATGCGGAGCTAGCAGAAGGCCTGGTTGAGGTTGATACTGCTGGCTGGGCTGAAGGTTGGGAAAAACTCAGTGGTCGAATCAAGGAAGGCTTTGAAGCGATTGCTAAAGAAATGGAAGAACAAGGTGGGGGTAATGCCCTCGTTGTGAGCCATGGAATGACGATTGGTACCATTGTTTATCTGATTAATGGCATGCATCCGCATGGTCTGGATAATGGTAGCATGACGATTCTTGAATATGAGGACGGTCAGTTTAGCGTAGAAGTTGTTGGTGACCGTAGTTACCGAGAACTAGGGCGTGAGAAGATGGAAGAGACAAATAATCAATAGAAGTTAGCTCCAAGTGGGAGCTAATTTTGAGTTAAAGGATATGATTTAAATCAATAGTATCGACAAAGTAAAAATTTTTGAGAGATGTTATGAAAGGAATGCTAGAAATATTTTGGGAAAATGATACCCTAAAGTCCAACATAGTGGTATTAGATATAAACAGAGTGAAATCAAACTAAAAGGATTGAATTTTTCATAGCGCAAAACTCAATCCTTCATTAAAAAAATATTTATCACGTTTAGCAATCAGTCAAACCTAGTTGACAGATAGGTTATATTTGAATGAAATTACCAAATATAAGGGAAAATTCGATAGCGAACCTTTTGACAGTATGTTTCATATGCTTTTCCAAAATGATTGTATAAGGCTTTTTCTTCTACTTTTAATCGAATACTGTAACCAACTACCAATAGAATGAGACAAATAATAATTGTGAGAGGATTTAATGAAACAATTGACAAGCCAAGTATGGATACGATGCTACCAGTATAGGCAGGATTTCTTACTATAGAGTAGGGACCTGTTTCTACCAACTGCTGACTATCTGTTGTTTGAACCGCAAGTGTAAAATTATTCCCAAGATAATTAACTGCATAGATACGTAATACAAAGCCGGCTAGAGAAAGGAGAATTCCAAAATAGATCAAAAAATGTGGCAATTGAGCTATAGAAGGTAGAAGTTGTTCATTCATTAATAGAAGACAACAAACAACACTACCAATAATGATGTAACGACTTCCTTTGTCTTCAGAGTTATTTTCATTGTTTGATTTTGTTTTCCTTTTAATCCACGTTTCTGTGATGATGAAAATGAGAATGAACCCATATGCAAAAATAGTTTGTAAATCCATGATTATTTCCTCCAGCTAGCATTATACAACTTTCAATTTTGGTGGTCAATTAAAAGGAAATAGTTAGGGTATGTTTTGTAATAGGTATCAATGAAAACTTCATGATTTCATCTGTAAAAATCTCTTGAAAATGGTATAATAGTAACATCATAAAATTGGAGAAATAGCATGAGTTTTTATAATCATAAAGAAATCGAGTCTAAGTGGCAAAAATACTGGGCTGACCATCACACCTTTAAGACAGGAACAGATGCCTCAAAACCGAAGTTTTATGCGCTTGACATGTTCCCTTACCCATCTGCAGCGGGTCTTCACGTAGGACACCCAGAAGGTTATACAGCGACAGATATCCTTAGCCGTTTCAAACGTGCGCAAGGCTACAATGTCCTTCATCCAATGGGATGGGATTCCTTTGGATTGCCTGCAGAGCAATACGCTATGGATACAGGGAATGACCCGGCAGAGTTTACAGCGGAAAATATTGCTAACTTCAAACGCCAAATCAATGCGCTTGGCTTCTCTTACGACTGGGACCGTGAAGTCAATACGACAGATCCAAACTACTACAAGTGGACACAATGGATCTTCACCAAGCTTTACGAAAAAGGCTTGGCCTATGAAGCGGAAGTGCCAGTAAACTGGGTTGAGGAACTAGGAACGGCCATTGCCAACGAAGAAGTGCTTCCTGACGGAACATCTGAGCGTGGTGGCTATCCTGTTGTCCGCAAACCAATGCGCCAATGGATGCTTAAAATCACGGCCTATGCAGAGCGCTTGCTCAATGACTTGGATGATCTTGACTGGCCAGAGTCTATCAAGGACATGCAACGCAACTGGATCGGGAAATCAACTGGTGCCAATGTAACCTTTAAAGTAAAAGGAACAGACAAGGAATTCACTGTCTTTACCACTCGTCCGGACACCCTTTTCGGTGCGACCTTTACCGTTCTTGCACCTGAGCATGATTTGGTAGATGCTATCGTCAGTCCAGAAAAAGCTGAGGCTGTAGCTGACTACAAACACCAAGCTAGTCTCAAGTCTGACTTGGCTCGTACCGACCTTGCCAAGGAAAAAACAGGGGTTTGGACTGGTGCTTATGCCATCAACCCTGTCAATGGCAAAGAAATCCCAATTTGGATCGCTGACTATGTTCTTGCTAGTTATGGAACAGGTGCTGTCATGGCTGTGCCTGCCCATGACCAACGTGACTGGGAATTTGCCAAACAATTTGACCTTCCAATCGTAGAAGTGCTTGAAGGTGGAAACGTTGAAGAGGCTGCTTACACAGAAGACGGTCTTCACGTCAACTCTGATTTCCTAGATGGACTGAACAAAGAAGAAGCGATTGCTAAAATTGTAGCTTGGTTGGAAGAAAAAGGTTGTGGTCAAGAGAAGGTTACCTACCGTCTCCGCGACTGGCTCTTTAGTCGTCAACGTTACTGGGGTGAGCCAATCCCAATCATTCATTGGGAAGATGGGACTTCAACAGCTGTTCCAGAAAGTGAATTGCCACTTGTTTTGCCTGTAACCAAGGATATCCGCCCTTCAGGTACTGGGGAAAGCCCATTGGCTAACTTGACCGACTGGCTTGAAGTGACTCGTGAAGATGGTGTCAAGGGTCGTCGTGAAACAAACACTATGCCACAATGGGCTGGTTCAAGCTGGTACTACCTCCGTTATATTGACCCACACAATACTGAGAAATTGGCTGATGAGGATCTCCTCAAACAATGGTTGCCAGTGGATATCTACGTGGGTGGTGCAGAACACGCCGTGCTTCACTTGCTCTACGCTCGTTTCTGGCACAAATTCCTCTATGACCTTGGTGTTGTACCGACTAAAGAGCCATTCCAAAAACTTTTTAACCAAGGCATGATCTTGGCTACTAGCTACCGTGACCACCGTGGAGCTCTTGTGGCGACTGACAAGGTTGAAAAACGTGACGGTTCCTTCTTCCATGTGGAAACAGGAGAAGAGTTGGAGCAAGCGCCAGCCAAGATGTCTAAATCCCTCAAGAACGTGGTCAACCCAGATGATGTGGTGGAACAATACGGTGCTGATACTCTTCGTGTCTATGAAATGTTCATGGGGCCACTCGATGCTTCGATTGCTTGGTCGGAAGAAGGTCTGGAAGGAAGCCGTAAATTCCTTGACCGTGTTTACCGTTTGATTACAAGCAAAGAAATCGTTGCGGAAAACAATGGTGCTCTTGACAAGGTTTACAATGAAACCGTTAAATCTGTCACTGAGCAAATCGAGTCGATGAAGTTCAACACAGACATTGCCCAACTCATGGTCTTTGTCAATGCCGCTAATAAGGAAGACAAACTCTATGTGGATTATGCCAAAGGCTTTATCCAATTGCTTGCCCCAGTTGCGCCTCACTTGGCAGAAGAACTCTGGCAAATAGTAGCAGCAACAGGTGAGTCTATCTCTTACGTGGCTTGGCCAACATGGGACGAAAGCAAATTGGTTGAAGACGAAATCGAAATCGTCGTCCAAATCAAAGGAAAAGTCCGTGCGAAACTCATGGTCGCTAAAGACCTATCACGTGAAGAATTGCAAGAAATTGCTCTCGCTGACGAAAAAGTTAAAGCGGAGATTGACGGCAAGGAAATCGTGAAAGTGATTGCGGTACCTAACAAACTCGTTAATATCGTCGTTAAATAACGAGTTTATTAGCTCTATCTACCACCTTCAATAGTCCACTGGACTATTGAAGCCAACTAAATTGGTTAATATCGTTGTGAAATAAGATAGGAATCCTTCAGAGTAGAATCTGGAGGATTTTTAAATTGGATTATGCTATAATAGTCCCAACTAAGATAAAAACACAGTTCTGGTTGGTAGTCCAGACGTAGGCAAGCCTATCAGTAACCTTCCTCCTTGGTTGTCCATTCTTAAGGATAGATTTAAGGAGGTGCTGTCGTGGAAATCGTTTCAATTGGCTTGACAGTTTATTTTGAAGATGGATTTTGGCATGGATTGTTTGAACAAGAGTATGAGGGAACTTATCAAGTTTGTCGTGTGACATTTGGTCAGGAACCAAAAGAGGATGAAATTTTGAAACTTTTACAGACTCAGTTTGCTCGGTTATCTTTTAGTCCAGAGGCAACAGTCAAACAGCATGTGAAGATTAAGAATCCGAAGCGTTTGCAGCGAGCTGTAAAGAAACAGGTGAAGCAGAAAGTTTCCTCTAAGTCACAAGAGCTCTTGCAGTTGCAGTATGACGAACGAAAAAAGCATTCAAAACAACAGTCCAGTCTCCAAAAGCAATTGCTCAAGCAAGAGAAATTTGAACGCAAACAGCAAAAACGTAGAGAGAAGCACAAGGGGCACTAGTAGCTTTCTCTTTCATAAAATAGAACAGCTCTTCTTGGATAACAAGAGCTGTTTTTGCTTGTATTGAAAATTCCTTTCCTAATAGCTCTACTTATCGTCAAAAGTTTTACTAATGGCAGTTTCAAATTCAGGACCATACTTACTTGCTTCAAATTCAAGCCTGTCCTATTCAGCAATTTCATTTTGATAGAAGGAATTGTGTGTCATGATTTCTGATTCATTTTTTATTGTTTGGTTTAGCGAGAACAATACTATTGACTCTTGAATTTTTCTGCCGAATGCTATAAAACACCTCTTTTATAGCGCATGTTTAAAAATATAATGTATGGTTGTAAGTGTTTTTCAACATCCTTTAGTGATTCGATAGGAGAAAAACGGTTGCAGCCTGCTCTACTTTAATTTAACCCCCATTATTTTACCACTTGGCCTTTCATTTTAACTGCTTATCTCAAAAATCGATTTTTCTTTCATTCTTTTTGTTAAACTAGTGTGGTTAAGAGGAGGAAAAAATATGATTTTACAAGCTAAACATTTAACTAAACGGTACGGCAATCATATGGCTGTCAATGATATTCAGTTAGAGTTTGAAAAAGGAAGTTTCAATGCTATTTTGGGACCCAATGGTGCAGGAAAATCAACCACCATTTCCATGTTAATCGGTTTGAAAAATCCGACACAAGGTCAGATTCGATATGCGCCAAATACGAAAATCGGAGTGGTTTTTCAAGCTAGTGTACTGGATGAGATGTTGACGGTTAGGGAAAATCTCACGATTCGTGCTCAACAGTATAAAGAGATTGCAGCAAGTCGTGTGGATGATTTGATTCATCAACTGGGTTTGACTGCTTTCCAGAAACAACTCTATGGAACTTTGTCAGGTGGACAAAAACGTCGGGTTGATATTGCGCGTGCTCTTCTTTCGCGACCAGATATTCTTTTCTTGGATGAACCAACGACAGGTCTTGATATTCAGACTCGCAAATCCATCTGGGATCTGCTGTATCGACTACAAAAGGATGAAGGGATGACTATTATCTTAACGACTCATTATCTGGATGAAGCAGATGAAGCGGATCAGATCTATATCGTTGATCATGGGAAAGTGATTGCGCAAGGTTCTGCGACTGCTATCAAAAGTCAGTATGCATCTAATATCCTAAAAATTCGTTTTAAGGAAATGAAGGATCTAGAAAAATTGCTACAGACCGGAATGACAGTCGAGGAAGAAAATGAGATGGAATATCTTTTTTATCCAAGGACGTCACAGGAGGCCATTGAATATTTGGCAAAAGTTCGAGAAGAAATTGATTCTTTTGAGTTTCGTCCGGGTACTATGGATGATGCCTTTATTGCACTTACAGGAAGAGAGGTTCGCTAATGATAGCTTTATTGAAACGGAATTTTATCTTATATTTTCGTAATCGTTCGGGAATATTTTTCTCATTATTGGGGGCATTGATTTCCTTCCTCCTTTATATCATTTTTTTGCAGAAGAATTTGACGGATTCTTGGTCCCAACTCCCTAATAGTACGAACCTTTTAAACAACTGGCTGATGGGTGGGACCTTGGCTGTGACTGGGATGACAACCAGTTTTACGGCTCTTAAACAAATGGTTCAGGACCGCGAAAATCAAGTGGATCAAGATCTATACTTGACAGATTTAGGTAACTGGGGCTTACAGGCGTCCTATCTAATCAGTAGTATTGTTATTTCTTTTGTCATGCAGGTGTTTATGTATGCTGTTATGAGTTTTTATTTTAAAGAGAGCCCAGTTATCAGTCATTTACCGGAAATCGCTTTGATTATGTTGTTAAGCAGTCTGCTTTCAAGTTTGGTAAATATTCTCTTGATTTACCGTTTTCAATCTGTAGATAGCCTTGGTAAACTGGCAACGATAGTGGGAACTGCTTCTGGATTTTTAGTAGGAACTTATATCCCCATTGGAGTATTACCTGATTCTGCACAGCTTTTCATGAAATGTACCCCTGCAACTTATATTGCTTCTCTTTATCGACAAGTTTTAATGAAAGAGCAGTTAGAGACCGCATTTTCAGGAAATGACAGTCTGTTACAGGAATTTCAAGAAAAAATGGGAATCCAAATCAACTGGCAAGAACTATTGACAAAGGAAGAAACATACTTTATAGTGGTTATTATCAGTCTCGTCGCTATTCTTCTTTGGCTTTTATTTGTTAAAGTGTTTAGCAAGAGAAAATAAAGACGTATTGGAGAGAAAATGAAGATTCGTTTTGAAATGAAGACAGAGTTTTCAGAAAAAGACCCACACATTTTAATTCAGGCAGCTCAGTTAACCGACCAAGCAAGAGAGGTCATGGAGTATTTAGAACAATTTTCAACGACCAATCAGGTGGTCATTCCTATTCGAACGGATGATCATCTGGTGATGGTGAAAATTGAGGATCTTATTCTAGCGGATATCGATAAGAATTTGTTGACCATTTATACGGTAGATGGGATTTATAAAACTAAGGAAACATTGACAAACTTTCAGAATCGAATTAATCGACGTAACTTTATACAGATATCACGTCATTCAGTTATAAACATTGATCATTTAGAGTCATTATCGGATAGCTTTTCAGGGAACATGATGGCTAAAATGACTCGGGGTCTCAAATCGAGTGTGAGTCGGAAATACGTTAAGTCCTTAATGGATTATCTAGGTTTATAGGAGAAAATCATGAAGCGATTGATTGCTTATTTTGTATCGGGAATGCGTACGGCCTCCTTTGTTTATTTGAGTTTGGTGTTATTGGCTCAGTTTTATTCAGGTATTACCTATCCTGCACCAACGACAAAAAATATTCTAGCTTTGTTTTTGATGAGTGGAATTATGGGGGTATTGACTTTAATCCTTGAAAGACTAGAGTTTCTTGCTTATAGTATGCGTGTAGGAGTTCATTTGTTAGCGACAGCTACTATTTTAGTATTAACCTACCTATTTTTTGGCTGGGGTTCAGCATTGTTGAGTCCCTTACTTTGGTTCTTTTTCTTGTTAATTTATGGGCTGATATGGTTGTACCAGATCTGGCAAACTCACAAGCTCACCCAACGGATTAATCAAGCCTTAGAAGATAAAAGAAAGAAAACGAATCACTAATGTAGTGAGTGGATGAGGTTTGAGGAGAGTGCTAGTTTCCATATAGAGCAAATTATGATATAGTATTTTCAGCGTAAAGCAAGGAGAAAACAATGCCAGTAAACGAATATGGTCAGATAATTGGTGAGCCAATGGAAGGTTACACACCAGGTGAATTGCCTTCTATTAATTTCTTAGAAGGGCGCTACGCTCGGATAGAGGCTCTTTCGGTGGAAAAGCATGCGGAGGATTTATTAGCTGTTTATGGTCCAGATAATCCTCGGGAGATGTGGACCTACCTCTTTCAGGAACCAGTGGCAGATATGGAGGAGTTGGTTACCGTCTTAAATCAGATGTTGGCTCGTAAGGACCGTTTTTACTATGCGATTATAGACAAGGCAACTGGTGAGGCTTTGGGGACTTTTTCTCTCATGCGCATTGACCAGAATAACCGAGTAATAGAAGTGGGTGCCGTCACTTTTTCTCCTGCTCTTAAGGGGACGAGGATAGGAACAGAAGCTCAGTATCTCTTGGCACGCTATGTTTTTGAGGAGCTTAACTATCGTCGCTATGAGTGGAAATGTGATTCTCTAAATATCCCATCAAAACGAGCCGCGGAGCGTTTGGGCTTTGTTTATGAAGGAACCTTCCGTCAGGCAGTCGTTTATAAGGGACGTACACGGGATACGGATTGGCTCTCTATGATTGATAAGGACTGGCCTCAAGTTAAAGCTCGTTTGGAAGCATGGCTGGCTCCTGAAAATTTTGATAAAAATGGACGGCAGTACAAGAGCTTAAGAGAATTCTGAGAGGTATTAAGATGATGACTATTAGAAGACAAGAAATTGTCAAGCTAGAGGATGTTTTGCATCTCTATCAGGCAGTCAGTTGGACAAATTATACACATCAACCTCAGATGTTGGAGAAGGCCTTGTCTCACTCATTAGCGATTTATCTGGCACTTGATGACGATGCCGTGGTGGGCTTGGTTCGTTTGGTCGGAGATGGTTTTTCATCGATTTTTGTCCAGGATTTGCTCGTTTTGCCTAGCTATCAGCGCCAAGGGATTGGTAGCAACTTGATGAAAGAGGCTTTAGGTGACTTCAAAGATGCCTATCAAGTCCAACTAGTGACCGAACAGACAGAAAAAACCTTGGGATTTTATCGATCTCTGGGATTTGAAACCTTATCTACTTATGATTGTACAGGAATGATTTGGGTGGATCGAAAAAGATAAAAAAATCATTTTTTCTTAAGTAAAGTTTAAGTCTCCTTGTGTATTATATAATCATTAAATAAAGACCTCCTAATACTCTTCGAAAATCTCACCAACCTTCGTTAGAGTCGACTTAGCTAACTATAGTTATGCTTGCGTCTATCTGCCTAGTCTGATTTCGATTTTCATTGAGTACCCTTTATTTAATGAAATCCTAAACTTTTCTTTTTCATAATAATCTCCCTAAAGAGGCCACCCAATCAGGTGGCTTTTTTGTTTGTGGCTTGGATTTTTGATATAATAGAGCCATGAGTAGAATTTTAGACAATGAGATCATGGGGGATGAGGAGTTAGTAGAACGTACCCTCCGTCCCCAATATTTACGTGAATATATCGGTCAGGATAAAGTCAAGGACCAGCTGCAAATCTTTATCGAAGCTGCCAAAATGCGAGATGAGGCGCTGGACCATGTGCTCTTATTTGGGCCTCCAGGACTTGGGAAAACAACCATGGCTTTTGTCATTGCCAATGAACTGGGAGTCAACCTCAAGCAAACGTCTGGTCCTGTCATTGAAAAAGCAGGTGACTTGGTAGCTATTTTAAATGATTTGGAGCCGGGAGATGTCCTCTTTATCGACGAGATTCATCGCTTGCCCATGTCGGTGGAAGAGGTGCTTTACAGTGCCATGGAGGACTTCTACATTGATATCATGATTGGGGCTGGTGAAGGCAGTCGCAGTGTTCATTTGGACTTGCCACCTTTTACCTTGATTGGTGCGACGACCCGTGCGGGTATGCTTTCCAATCCTCTTCGGGCACGTTTTGGGATTACAGGTCATATGGAATACTATGTCCACGCTGACTTGACAGAGATTGTTGAACGGACGGCAGATATTTTTGAGATGGAAATCACCCATGAGGCAGCTGCTGAGCTGGCCTTGCGTAGTCGAGGAACTCCCCGTATCGCTAATCGCCTCCTCAAGCGCGTGCGCGACTTTGCCCAGATTATGGGGAATGGGGTTATCGATGATGTTATTACCGATAAGGCTTTGACCATGCTAGATGTAGACCATGAAGGTTTGGACTATGTGGACCAAAAAATCCTTCGCACCATGATTGAGATGTACGGTGGTGGTCCTGTCGGTTTAGGAACTCTTTCTGTTAATATTGCCGAGGAGCGTGAGACAGTCGAAGATATGTACGAACCTTACCTGATTCAGAAAGGTTTCATCATGCGAACTCGTTCTGGACGGGTGGCAACTGCTAAGGCATATGAACATTTAGGTTATGAATACAGTGAAAAATGAACAAGATATTCTAGAGGTTTTTAGAGAAAATCCAGATATGATGACCATTCTGACCATCATCCGTGACCTTGATCTGAAAGATTCGTGGTTGGCAGCAGGTTCTGTCAGGAATTTCATTTGGAATCTCTTGTCAGACAAATCGCCTTTTGACCGTGAGTCGGATGTGGATGTGATTTTCTTTGATCCAGATGTTTCTTATGAGGAAACAGTATCCCTAGAGAAAAAGCTGAGAGAAGATTTTCCTCAGTATCAGTGGGAGTTGAAAAATCAGGTCTATATGCATCTGCACAGTCCCCACACTGCGCCTTACACGAGTTCTCGTGATGCCATGAGTAAGTATCCCGAACGCTGTACGGCGATAGGACTCCGCTTGCATGTCGACGCAACTTTGGAGCTCTTTGCGCCCTATGGTCTAGAGGATATTTTAAAGTTTCAAGTTTCCCCTACTCCTCATTTTTTAGAGAATGAGGACCGAATGAAGCTCTATCAAGAACGCTTGTCCAAGAAAAATTGGCAAGAAAAATGGGAAAATCTGACTTTCTCAAAAAACTTAAGAAAAATTTAAGTTAGGGACGGTATACTAGGTTCATAAGTTAAGAGGAACTTAACTTAAACTCCTAAAACTTTTTCATAATAATCTCCCTATAAAACTAAGTCGCCCAATTAGGCGGCTTATTTTTTGTCTTTACGGAGAGCTAATAACTTAGCAATAGAAGAAAATAGGGAAATATGGTATAATGAAACGATAGATTTTTGAATAGGAATAAGAACATGTTTGGATTTTTTAAGAAAGATAAAGCTGTAGAAGTCGAGGTTCCAACACAGGTTCCTGCTCATATTGGCATCATCATGGATGGGAATGGCCGCTGGGCTAAAAAACGGATGCAACCACGGGTTTTTGGTCATAAGGCGGGGATGGAAGCCCTCCAAAAAGTGACCAAGGCAGCTAACAAGATGGGAGTTAAGGTCATCACGGTTTATGCCTTTTCAACGGAAAATTGGACACGCCCAGATCAAGAAGTCAAGTTTATCATGAACTTGCCCGTTGAGTTTTATGACAACTACGTCCCTGAATTGCACGCAAATAACGTTAAGATTCAGATGATTGGGGAGACAGACCGTTTGCCTAAGCCGACTTTTGAAGCTTTGAAAAAAGCAGAGGAGTTGACTAAGAACAATACGGGCTTGATTCTCAATTTTGCGCTCAACTATGGTGGTCGTGCTGAAATTACGCAGGCTCTTAAGGGCTTGGCTCAAGATGTTCTAGATGCTAAAATAAACCCTGGTGACATCACAGAAGATATGATTGGGGACTATCTTTTTACGCAACACCTGCCAAAGGATTTGCGAGATCCAGATTTGATTATTCGTACGAGTGGTGAGTTGCGTTTGAGTAATTTCTTGCCATGGCAAGCAGCCTATAGCGAGCTTTACTTTACAGATACCTTGTGGCCGGATTTTGATGAAGCTGCCTTGCAGGAAGCGATTGCTGCCTTTAATCATCGCAATCGCCGATTTGGAGGAGTTTAGGAGAAGATATGACCAAGGATTTACAAAAGAGAACATTGTTTGCGGTATTGGCCCTGGCTATTTTCCTTCCAGTCTTGTTTGCGGGAGGACTCTTATTGCAGATAGGGATTGGTTTGTTAGCGATGCTGGCTGTCCATGAACTCTTGCACATGAAGGGGCTAAAGACCATGACCATTGAGGGTGTCTTGACCCTCTTTGCGACCTTTGCCCTCACAATCCCCTTAGAAAATTACCTAACTTTTTTACCAGTTGATGGGAATGTGGTTGCCTACAGTGTTTTGATTACCATAATGCTAGGGACAACCGTTTTCAGTAAAAACTATACGATTGAAGATGCCGCTTTTCCAATTGCTGTGAGCTTTTATGTTGGTTTTGGCTTTAACGCCTTATTAGATGCTCGGGTGGCGGGTTTTGACAAGGTGCTTCTGCCCCTCTTTATCGTCTGGGCGACAGATAGCGCAGCTTACCTGATAGGGATGAATTTTGGCAAGCATAAGTTAGCACCAAGAGTTTCTCCCAATAAGAGCATTGAGGGCTTTATCGGTGGTATTCTAGGTGCGGTACTAGTAACAGCAATTTTCATGCTAGTAGATAGCACAGTTGCTCTCCCTTATGGAATTTATAGAATGATTCTCTTTGCTGTCTTCTTCAGTGTGGCAGGTCAGTTTGGTGACTTGATTGAGAGTGCGATGAAACGCCATTTCGGTGTCAAAGATTCTGGGAAATTTATTCCGGGGCATGGTGGTGTGTTGGATCGTTTTGACAGTATGCTAGTTGTCTTTCCTATTATGCACTTATTTGGCCTCTTCTAAAGAAAGGAATATTGAATGATTGGATTGCTAACTTTTATCCTCGTTTTTGGGATTATCGTAGTGGTGCATGAGTTTGGACATTTTTATTTTGCCAAGAAATCAGGCATTCTAGTTCGTGAATTTGCCATTGGTATGGGACCCAAGATTTTTTCCCATATCGGCAAGGATGGTACTGCTTATACAATTCGTATCCTTCCTCTAGGAGGCTATGTTCGTATGGCAGGCTGGGGTGATGATGCGACAGAAATCAAGACAGGAACTCCAGTTAGTTTAACACTTGCCGACGATGGTAAGGTCAAACGAATCAACCTCTCAGGGAAGAAACTGGATCAAACAGCTCTCCCTATGCAGGTAACCCAGTTTGACTTTGAAGACAAGCTCTTCATTAAAGGCTTGGTCCTGGAAGAAGAAAAGACTTTTGCAGTGGATCATGATGCAACGGTTGTTGAAGAAGACGGAACCGAAGTGCGCATCGCTCCTCTGGATGTACAGTATCAAAATGCTTCTATATGGGGTAAGCTCATCACCAACTTTGCAGGTCCTATGAATAACTTTATCTTAGGAGTCGTTGTTTTTTGGATTCTGATCTTTTTGCAGGGTGGTGTTAGAGATACTCAAACCAATCTCTTTCATGTCATGCCAGAGGGAGCTTTGGCTAAGGTGGGCGTAGCTGAGACTGCTCAAATCACCAAGATCGGCTCGCATGAAGTTAAGAATTGGCAAGACTTGACCCAAGCTGTGGAAACTGACACCAAGGATAAGACTGCCCCAACTTTAGATGTGACTATTTCTGAAAATGGTAGCGAAAAGCAAGTCACTGTTACTCCAGAAGAAAATCAAGGACGTTATATTCTAGGTGTTCAACCGGGAGTCAAGTCAGACTTTCTATCCATGTTTGTAGGTGGATTTACGACAGCTGCTGACTCGGGACTTCGCATCCTTTCGGCTCTGAAAAACTTGATTTTCCATCCGGATTTGAACAAACTCGGCGGTCCTGTTGCCATTTTTAAGGCAAGTAGTGATGCTGCTAAAAATGGAATTGAGAATGTCCTCTACTTCCTAGCCATGATTTCCATCAATATCGGGATTTTTAACTTGATTCCGATCCCGGCTTTGGATGGTGGAAAGATTGTGCTCAATATTTTAGAGGCTATCCGCCGGAAACCCCTTAAACAAGAAATTGAAACCTATGTCACCATGGCTGGTGTAGTTATCATGGTTGTCTTGATGCTAGCTGTGACCTGGAATGACATTATGCGACTCTTCTTTTAGATAATCGAGGAATATTATGAAACAAAGTAAAATGCTAATCCCAACGCTTCGCGAAATGCCAAGCGATGCTCAAGTTATCAGCCACGCCCTTATGTTGCGTGCTGGTTATGTTCGTCAAGTTTCTGCCGGTGTATATTCTTACCTACCACTCGCTAACCGTGTGATTGAAAAGGCTAAGAATATTATGCGCCAAGAGTTTGATAAGATTGGTGCGGTGGAGATGTTGGCTCCTGCCCTTCTCAGTGCCGATCTTTGGCGTGAATCAGGTCGTTATGAAACCTATGGTGAAGACCTTTATAAACTGAAAAATCGTGAAAAGTCAGATTTTATCCTAGGTCCGACACATGAAGAAACTTATACAGCTATTGTTCGTGACTCTGTTAAGTCTTACAAGCAATTGCCACTCAACCTTTACCAAATCCAACCGAAATACCGTGATGAAAAACGTCCACGTAACGGACTTCTCCGTACGCGTGAATTTATCATGAAAGACGGCTATAGTTTCCATGCTAATTACGATAGTTTGGATGTGACTTATGACGAGTACAAGGCGGCCTATGAACGAATTTTCACTCGTAGTGGTTTGGATTTCAAGGCTATCATCGGTGACGGTGGTGCCATGGGTGGTAAGGATAGCCAAGAATTTATGGCCATCACACCAGCCCGTACAGACCTCGACCGCTGGGTTGTCTTAGATAAGTCAGTTGCCTCATTTGATGAAATTCCTGCAGAAGTGCAAGAAGAAATCAAGGCAGAATTGCTCAAATGGATGGTTTCTGGTGAAGACACTATTGCCTACTCAAGTGAGTCTAGCTATGCGGCTAACTTAGAAATGGCAACAAACGAGTACAAACCAAGCAACCGTGTCGTTGCGGAAGAAGAAGTAACTCGCGTGGAAACACCAGGTGTTAAATCCATCGATGAAGTCGCAGCCTTCCTTGACGTGCCAGAAGAACAAACCATTAAAACTCTCTTTTACATGGCAGATGGTGAGCTTGTTGCAGCCCTTCTAGTTGGAAATGACCAACTCAATGAAGTTAAGTTGAAAAACCACTTGGGTGCAGATTTCTTTGACGTTGCGAGCGAGGAAGAAGTCGCAAGTGTCATCCCAGCAGGCTTTGGTTCGCTTGGACCAGTTGCTTTGCCAGAAAATGTGAAAATCATTGCTGACCGCAAGGTGCAAGATGTTCGCAATGCAGTTGTGGGTGCTAACGAAGATGGCTACCACTTGACGGGTGTGAACCCAGGTCGTGATTTTACTGCAGAATATGTGGATATCCGCGAAGTTCGTGAGGGTGAAATTTCACCAGACGGACAAGGTGTCCTAAACTTCGCGCGTGGTATTGAAATCGGTCATATTTTCAAACTCGGAACTCGCTACTCAGCAAGCATGGGTGCAGATGTTTTGGATGAAAATGGCCGTGCTGTGCCAATTATCATGGGCTGTTACGGTATCGGTGTTAGCCGTCTTCTCTCAGCAGTTATGGAACAACACGCTCGTCTCTTTGTTAACAAGACTCCAAAAGGTGAATACCGTTACGCTTGGGGAGTTAACTTCCCTAAAGAATTGGCACCATTCGATGTACATTTGATTACTGTCAATGTTAAAGATGAAGAAGCGCAAGCCTTGACAGAAAAATTGGAAGTCAACTTGATGGACGCTGGTTACGAAGTCTTGACAGACGACCGTAACGAACGGGTCGGAGTGAAGTTTAGCGATAGCGACTTGATTGGTCTTCCAATCCGTATCACTGTTGGGAAGAAAGCAGCTGATGGTATCGTAGAAGTTAAGATCAAGGCAACTGGGGACACAATCGAAGTTCACGCAGACAACTTGCTCGAAACCCTTGAAATCCTAAGCAAGAAATAAAAACTATAATCAGAAGAAAAACAAGGCAAAAATGTAACTAGTTTTTACCTTGTTTTTTCTATATAATGAGAGTGAAGAAATACATCATCAAGTTAAGAGGTATAACAATGCTAAAATTTCCAAAAGATTTTGTCTGGGGTTCCTCTACTTCTGGACCACAGACAGAAGGTCGTGTACCTGGTGACGGAAAGGGAGACAATCTCTGGGATTATTGGTTCAAAGTAGAACCAAATCGCTACTACAATGGAATTGGACCTGACAAAACATCGACTTTTTACGAAAATTGGGAAAAGGATATTGAGCTTCTAATAGAAACAGGTCATACAGCCTTTCGTACTTCTATCCAGTGGTCACGTATTTTCCCGCAAGGTCGTGGAGAAGTCAATCCGCAAGGTGTGGCTTTCTACCGTCATGTCTTTGAGGCGATTAAGGCTAAGGGGATTCGCCTTTTGGTCAATCTCTATCACTTTGACCTTCCTTTTGCCCTGCAAGAAGATGGGGATGGTTGGGAAAATAAGACAACCGTCAAGGCTTATGAAGACTATGCTCGTTTCTGTTTTGAGACTTATGGTGACTTGGTGGACCAATGGATCACCTTCAATGAACCTATCGTTCCTGTGGAGTTTGGCTATTTCTATGATGCCCACTATCCTCATAAGGTAGATGCCAAAGCAGCAGTTCAGGTAGCTTATAACACTCAACTGGCTAGTTCTCTTGCGGTAAAGGCTTGTCATGAGGTCCTGCCTGATTCTAAGATTGGGATTGTCCTCAACTTGACACCAGCCTACCCACGTAGCCAACATCCTGCGGATGTGAAAGCCGCTCGCACTGCCGACCTCTTTCAAGCGCAGTCTTTCCTAGATCCATCTGTCTTGGGAACTTATCCAGAAGAATTAGTGGAAATTTTAGCTGAGCATGATTTGCTGCCAGATTCTACAGCAGAGGAGTTGGAGCTTATTCGCCAGCATACAGTGGACTTTCTTGGAGTCAACTACTACCAGCCTCTGCGCGTCATGGCCCCACGTTTTGCCAAGCATCCAGACAGTCCCCTCTTGCCAGAGTATTTCTATGAGCCTTATGTCATGCCAGGCCGTAAAATTAATCCACACCGTGGTTGGGAAATTTATGAGCAAGGAATTTACCATATCGCTCAAAATATCAAGGAAAACTATGGCAATATCGAGTGGATGCTGACAGAGAATGGCATGGGTGTTGAAGGTGAGGATAAATTCCGTGAGAATGGCATGATTCAGGACGACTATCGTATTGACTTTGTCAAAGGGCATCTGCGTGAACTACATCGTGCTATCGAAGACGGTGCTAACTGTAAAGGTTACTTAATCTGGACCTTTATCGATTGCTGGTCATGGCTCAATAGCTACAAGAACCGTTATGGATTAGTCGAACTTGACCTAGAAACGCAAGAGCGCCGCCTGAAGAAATCAGGCTACTGGTTCAAAGAGCTCAGCGATAATAATGGATTTTAAGAATAAAAAGAGTGGGATGATGTTCATCTCACTTTTTATTATAAGATCATCACCAAGGTCCCGATCGTAATCAAGATACAGCCAATGATTGTTTTAAAGGTCAGGACATCCTGTAGAAAGAAAAAGGCTAAAACAAGGGTAATGACGAGACTGAATTTATCGACAGCAGATACCTCAGTCGCATTGCCCATCTGCAAGGCCTTGTAGTAGCAGAGCCAGGAGGCGCCTGTCGCCAAACCAGACAAGATGAGAAAGAGCCAACTTTTTCTACTGATGTTGACAATTTCGGTCTGACTATTGGTCAAGAAAACCATGGCCCAGGCCATAAGAATGACAACGACCGTACGAATAGCAGTCGCTAGATTGGATGGAACTCCCTCAATCCCAATCTTGGCTAAAATTGACGTTAAGGCTGCAAAGACAGCTGATAAAATGCCAGATAAAAAACTATACCAATTTTTCTTCTTGACAAGTGAGAAAAACAAGTATATACTGTTTTTGCTGATTCTGTCAAAGGGAAATCAGACTATACCAATTTAAGGGGAAAGCACAGCCGGTCTGTGTCGTATATACTATGTGTGGAATTGTTGGTGTTGTTGGAAACACAAATGCAACTGATATTTTGATTCAAGGGCTTGAAAAGCTCGAATACCGTGGCTATGATTCTGCGGGGATTTTTGTCCTAGGTGGTGCTGAAAATTACCTGGTTAAGGCTGTTGGTCGTATCGCAGAATTGTCTGCCAAGACAGCTGGTGTGGAGGGAACAACTGGTATCGGACATACTCGTTGGGCAACTCACGGGAAACCAACGGAAGATAATGCTCACCCACACCGATCTGAGACAGGACGTTTTGTCTTGGTCCACAATGGGGTCATTGAAAACTACCTTGAAATCAAGGAAGAATACCTTGCAGGTCACCACTTCAAGGGGCAAACAGATACGGAAATTGCTGTTCACTTGATTGGGAAATTTGTTGAAGAAGATGGCTTGTCAGTTCTTGAAGCCTTCAAAAAAGCTCTTCACATCATCCGTGGGTCTTATGCCTTTGCCTTGGTTGATTCACAAAATCCTGAAGTCATCTACGTGGCTAAGAACAAATCACCACTTTTGATTGGTCTTGGAGATGGATATAACATGGTCTGCTCAGATGCCATGGCTATGATTCGTGAAACCAACCAATACATGGAAATCCATGACCAAGAGTTGGTAATCGTCAAGGCGGATAGCGTTGAAGTGCAAGACTATGATGGCAATCGCCGTGAGCGTGCTAGCTATACTGCTGAGCTTGACTTGTCTGATATCGGTAAGGGAACTTATCCTTACTACATGCTCAAGGAAATCGACGAGCAACCAACGGTTATGCGTAAACTCATCCAAGCCTACATAGATGAGGCTGGTCAAGTAGTCGTAGACCCGTCTATCATCAAGGCTGTTCAAGACGCAGACCGTATCTACATCCTTGCAGCTGGAACATCGTACCATGCAGGATTTGCTTCTAAGAAGATGTTGGAAGAATTGACGGATACACCAGTTGAGCTTGGAATTTCTTCTGAGTGGGGCTACGGTATGCCACTTCTTAGCAAGAAACCACTCTTCATCTTTATCAGCCAGTCTGGTGAAACAGCTGATAGCCGTCAAGTTTTGGTTAAGGCTAATGAAATGGGTATCCCGAGCTTAACAGTGACAAACGTGCCAGGTTCAACTCTTTCACGTGAAGCCAACCATACTATGCTTCTTCACGCGGGTCCTGAAATTGCCGTGGCATCAACCAAGGCCTATACAGCTCAAATCGCAGCCCTTGCCTTCCTGGCAAAAGCAGTCGGAGAAGCAAACGGCAATGCTAAAGCGCAAGCCTTTGACCTTGTTCATGAGTTGTCAATCGTAGCTCAGTCTATCGAATCAACCCTTTCAGAAAAAGAAACCATTGATGCTAAGGTTCGCGACCTTCTTGAAACAACTCGCAATGCCTTTTACATCGGACGCGGTCAAGACTACTATGTAGCCATGGAAGCAAGTCTTAAGCTCAAAGAGATTTCTTACATTCAGTGTGAAGGCTTTGCAGCAGGAGAACTCAAGCACGGAACCCTTGCCTTGATTGAAGAAGGAACACCTGTCTTGGCCCTCTTGTCAGATCCAGTTCTTGCCAACCACACTCGTGGAAATATCCAAGAGGTTGCAGCCCGTGGTGCTAAGATTCTCACTATCGCAGAAGAAAATATTGCTAAAGAGACAGACGATATCGTCCTTACGACCGTCCACCCTTACCTCTCACCAATCTCAATGGTCGTGCCAACTCAATTGGTCGCTTACTTTGCAACACTCCACCGTGGCCTTGATGTGGACAAACCACGTAACCTTGCTAAGTCAGTAACAGTAGAATAAGATAAGAAAGTGGCTCTTTGTCAACTATAGTAGGTTGAAGAAAAGCTAAGCTCGAGAAAGAGTCTGAGACAATAGTCCCTTATCTCCAAAAAAAGCAACGGATTTTCCGTTGCTTTTTTGCATAGTTGCGATAGTCTCGGTAAAATAGAATTGCTTAATAAACCATTTAGAAAGGCTATCCCATGCATATTCACTATAACACAAATCAAACAACTTTACCACTAGAAATCAGTTCTTTCTTGCCACAAGATCATCTCGTCTTTACTATTGAAAAAGTGGTCAATACCTTGGAAGATAGACACTTCTACGCTTTCTATCATAACTTTGGTCGCCCGTCTTATCACCCTAAAATGCTTGTATCTACTCTTCTATTTGCCTATTCACAAGGGATTTTCTCTGGTCGAAAAATCGAAAAAATGATGATTGAAAACCTCGCTATGCAGTACCTAACAGGGCAGTTGGTTGTCAGCTATCGCACCATTAATCGTTTTCGTGTCGCTGAAGGGATGGAAGAACTCATACGTAATCTTTTCATCAACCTCAATCTTCGTTTAAAAATGGAAGAGTTAGTGACCTTAGATTGTCTGTTTTGATCTTCCTAGTGCGTTCGCAATATCTGAAACTTTTATGTTTTCTTGATAGTAAGCCTCTATCATTACGAGTTCGTTTGTGGTAAGATGAGTATAGGTCATTTATGTTAGTTCCTTTCAGACAAATGTGGTAGTTTATCTGAGCCTAACATAGATGGCTTTTTCTGTCTAGCTTAATTTTACAAATGAGGAGTCTTAAAACTCGACTTTAAATTCATAAGGTGGAGTGGGATTTTCTTGAGTAATCCAATTTTTGATAATGACCATCGTTTGTTCAACGATTAATTGGGTTAAGATATCGTCGGGTAAGTGAAATTCTTTACTTTGAGGGTGCACATTTTCCATCCCCTGTTTGATATAAGTGGAGACAATAAATTGTTTAAAAGAAGGAGCAATTGCAGAAGTATATAGACAAGCAATCTACCTTATTCCCTCATAAATAGCAGAAAGAACATTATCGACTACGTAATCAAAGGGATTAGCATCTTTAACCATATCATAATTACTATAAACTTGGTGAATTTGCTCATCAATCATAGCATGTATATGGTCAATAATTTTTTGAAAATTTCTAAAATGTTTTCGATAAATGGCTTGATGCGTGAGTCCAGCTTGGCGGGCAATTTCTGACACAATAAAGGTTGTTTTATCAGGATTTTCTAAGGCTAATTCAAAAAAGTATTAATGATTTTTTGACGAGTATCTTCTAACATTATAAATCCCTCTTATTTATCGTATACAAAAGTGAGAAGAGGTTAGAGTTAAGTGCTTTAACCAGTGGCTGGACTGGGCTTTCTTTCGCCTCGGAAGGTCGCTTCTTTTCGATTTTTGTAGCAAGAAGTAGACAGGTCATTTTTGGATAAATGAAAATTATGCATTTAGAAGTTTGCAACACAATGTTACATTTTTGTTACAGCCGGGAATGAAATGGCAAAAAGTCTTGACAAAATGGAGGAAAAAGGATATTATAATTCCGATAGGGTGTTGAAAGTTTAACATCATAATCAATAACTACATATTGTCATATGCTTTAAATATCGAATAGTTAGAATATTGCAAATAGGTAGTTGACTCATATTTTTAAAAAAGGAGAAACATTTATGGATAAAAATGCACGACGCAGGTTACGCAGAGCAAGCGCTGAGAAGCAACTTCGATATTCAGTGCGTAAGTTTAGTGCAGGTGTGGCTTCTGTAGCAGTCGCAGCTTTCATGTTCTTTGGGGGGAATGTTGTATCAGCCGATACGCTAGCTACGGCAGATTCTTCAAGTACCTCTACGGAGAAAACGACCTCTGTGCCAGATTCAGGGAAAAATTCGAGAATGGATGATTCTGAGTCGGCCGTAGGTAAGGATTCAACCGTAACAACTGTTGCTGAAAGCAATGCAGTTTCAAGTGCTACATCTACAGTATCTTCTACCTCTGCAGAAGATTTATCTAGCAAAGTAGAAGACAAGAATGTTAAATCAGAAGCTGCTTCAAAAAGTGAGGCAGTCTTGAAAGAAGCTACTTCACAAGCATCTAAAGATTCAGTAGCGACTAGTCAATCAGCTGCCCCTGCGGCTCAGTCTGAGGCTCCAGCGGCTTCAGCTACTGCAAAGCCTAAGGCATCAGTTGAGAAAGCGGCTAGCCAAGCACCAGATGCAGTAGCGAAAAGTGAAACGAATTCTACATTGGCAGCTGATCAAGGCAAAGTAAATAAAGGTTACGCAGGTTTTCGTAAAGCAGGTCAAAGTGGCTTCCGTTCGGCTGGCCAACAAACGGAGGGGAAGACTACTGTAACAAAGGAAAACTTCCTTGATTACTTTGATTTAAATGGTTCAGCTACCTATAATTCACAAGATGGGATCGTAACCCTTACTCCAGATGAAACCTCTAAAGGAGGTAACTTCAGTCTGAAGAGTAAGATCAATATGAACCAAAGCTTTAAACTGACTGGTAAAGTTAACCTCGGTAGCAAGACTCAAGCACAGGGTGGTGCCGATGGTATCGGTTTTGCTTTCCATACAGGGAATACAAGCGACCTCGGGGCCCTGGGTGGTAACCTTGGTATCGGTGGTTTGCGTAACGCAACTGGTTTCAAACTAGATACTTTCTGGAACCCTTACGCCCAACCAAAAGGAGAGCGTTTTAATACTAACGATACAACCTTCTTCCAATATGGCTGGGCTGAAGACCCTGAAAACATAGGATCACAGTTTGGTGCCTGGGTAAATACGACTCTTAAAAAGATTAAAGGAGACGGCGGTGAATATGAACGTTGGTGGGCTGATACAGATCCAAATGATGCTCAGGGCCTGGACTCAACAGACCTAGATGGCCGTTTCCATAAATTTACTATCGATTATGACGGTTCAACCAAGGAATTAACTATTTCTTATGAGAGTAATACTGGTACCAAGCAATGGAAGAAGAAGGTTTCTACTCCAGAAGAACTTATGTCCATGGCAGTTTCGGCTTCGACTGGTAGCTTCAAAAACTTGCAACAGTTCCAAATCGAACGTTTTGAGTTCTACCAAGGTGCATCTGTCAACGTACGTTATGTTGACGAAGAGGGGAGAGATATTGCGGAAGGTTCAGTGACCTATCCACAAGGTGCTTATAAAGGTAAGACTTATACCACTGAACAGAAGAAAATCCCTAACTATGAATATGTTGGATTGGCTAAAGACAGTTTGCCGGCTTCAGGGAAGCTTGCTGACTGGGGTACTAACGGTACAGTAACCTACGTTTACCGTCAAGGTAAAGAGCCGATTACAGACCCAGCTAAGCTCAACAAGAAAGTGACTCGTACCATCAAGTACGAATACGCAGATGGTGAGACAGCAGGTCGTCCAGCTCTGAAAGCTCCAGTAACTCAAGAAGCAGCCTTCACACGTACAGGTGAACGTAACCGTGTAACGGGCGTTGAAACCTTTGATGCATGGACACCAGCTACGCAAGAATTGGCACAAGAAGACACACCAGTAGTAACTGGATTTGTGGCAGACAAGGCCAATGTAGCAGCGAAGACAGTGACTCCTGACGATAAGGATAGCGAAGAAGTTGTACAATACAAGGAACTTGGTTCATACGTACCAAA
Source organism: bacterium (assembly GCA_905221415.1). Classification (GTDB taxonomy): domain Bacteria; phylum Bacillota; class Bacilli; order Lactobacillales; family Streptococcaceae; genus Streptococcus. The sequence goes on along the minus strand of CAJNDC010000001.1, from coordinate 203,628 downwards.
TGTACCAGACGGACTTCCAAAAGTACCAAAACTTCCATATCCAAACGATCCAACAGATCCGACAAAACCAGGTACGGATCTTCCAGTGATTCCACATGTACCAGGCACAACCCCAGTAGGCCCAGATGGCACAACCCCATTGACACCGAAAGATCCGAACGATCCAAGCAAGGGTTACAACCCACCACCAATTCCAAGCGATCCAACTCAAGATACGCCAATTAGTTATGTGAAAGATGGTCAAAAAGCGATTATCACCTTCGTAGACCAAACTGATGGTAATAAGGAATTGGCGAAGGTAGTTGAAAGCGGTAAGTCAGGTGAGCCAATCGGTACAACTAACTACGCAGCCCGTCTGAAAGAATTGACAGACAAGGGCTACGAAGTGGTGAACGATGAGTTCAAGGATCCACAAAACTTTGATAATGATGCAAGTAAGGACCAACAATTTGTGGTTACTCTTCGTCAAGGTAAAGAGCCGATTACAGACCCAGCTAAGCTCAACAAGAAAGTGACTCGTACCATCAAGTACGAATACGCAGATGGTGAGACAGCAGGTCGTCCAGCTCTGAAAGCTCCAGTAACTCAAGAAGCAGCCTTCACACGTACAGGTGAACGTAACCGTGTAACGGGCGTTGAAACCTTTGATGCATGGACACCAGCTACGCAAGAATTGGCACAAGAAGACACACCAGTAGTAACTGGATTTGTGGCAGACAAGGCCAATGTAGCAGCGAAGACAGTGACTCCTGACGATAAGGATAGCGAAGAAGTTGTACAATACAAGGAACTTGGTTCATACGTACCAAATGTACCAGACGGACTTCCAAAAGTACCAAAACTTCCATATCCAAACGATCCAACAGATCCGACAAAACCAGGTACGGATCTTCCAGTGATTCCACATGTACCAGGCACAACCCCAGTAGGCCCAGATGGCACAACCCCATTGACACCGAAAGATCCGAACGATCCAAGCAAGGGTTACAACCCACCACCAATTCCAAGCGATCCAACTCAAGATACGCCAATTAGTTACGTAACTGATAAGCAAAAAGCTATCACAAACTTCGTAACTGAAAATGGTAAAGTAGTATCAACTCCAGTAGTAGATGAGGGTGATTCAGGAGCTAACTTCACTAAGTCTAAAGTTGATGAAGTAACTAAGACTATTGAAAAACTTGAAAAAGCTGGATATAGAGTAGTTAAGAACGACTTCCCATCTAAAGATACAGACAGAGTATTTGATAAAGATAAATCTGTAGATCAAATCTTCAATGTAATAGTAGCTGAAAGAATTATTCCAGTTACACCAGGTAAACCAGTAGATCCAAATGATCCAAACATACCGAAAAACCCAGATGGAACTCCAGTAACGCCATCTACACCAGAACCAGGTAAACCAGTATTCCCTAACGATCCAAACAGCCCAGTATGGCCAAGTACTGTGAAAGATCTTGTAACTGAGAAATCAGCTACACGTACTATCAAGTATGTAGATCGTGATGGAAAAGAAGTATCTGAAACTCGTGTTGAAACAATTAAATTCACTCGTGATGCTAAAGTTAACTTAGTAACAGGAGAAATCAAATATGGAGAATGGACAACAGATCGTAACGACGATATCTTCAACGGATACCCAGTACCAGTAGTTAAAGGATACATTGCTAAAGATGGTGATTTAGAATCATCAACTAAAGATGTTAAAGTAACACCGGATACAATCAAAGATATCAACGAAACAGTTGTTTACGATAAGTTAGGATCATGGGTACCAAATATCCCAGGAACACCAACAAATCCAATTCCATATCCAAACGATCCGAAAGATCCGACAAAACCAGGAAGTGATAAACCACACGTACCTTACGTCCCAGGATTCACTCCGGTAGATCCAAACGGAAACCCACTGAAACCAGTTGATCCAAATGATCCAACTAAAGGATACGAAGTACCAAACATACCAAGCGATCCAACTAAGGACACACCAATCAACTACGTTTCAGTACCGAAACCAGAAACTCCAACAACTCCAGCTCAACCAGCAGCACCTTCTACACCTCAACATATGGATGGCCAACGTGAACTTCCAAATACAGGTACAGAAGACAATGCTAGCCTAGCAGCACTTGGACTTCTCGGAGTATTGAGTGGATTTGGTCTTGTGGCTCGTAAGAAGAAAGAAGACTAAGCTTTCTAATTGATATGATTTGTTTGCAATGAACATATCTTCCTTAAAAGGCTCTTCTCTACCATTTGTTAAGTCTATTAAGGCTTTAAGTAAAAAAAGAGATAAGACAGTAGCTATTCTGAGGTTACTGTCTTATTTTTAAGGCTCTTTGTCAACTGTAGTGGGTGACGAAAAGCTAATATCTAGAGAGGACCATATAGGTCTTCTCTTTTTGTATGTCCAGAGTGATGAAAACCCGTTTTTTTAAGTTTTCAAAGTTCCTGAAACCAAAGGCATTTCGTTTGATAAGTTTGATGAGATTATTCGTTGCTTCCAATTTGGCGTTGGAATAAGGTAATTGAAGGGCGTTGATGATCTTGTCTTTATCCTTGAGAAAGGATTCAAAGACAGTCTGAAAAGGAGGATGAACCTGCTTTAGATTGTCCTCAATGAGTCCAAAGAATTTCTCAGGCTCCTTATTCTGAAAGTGGAAAAGTAAGAGCTGATTAGAGCTTATAGTGGTGTTTTAATTCTTCTGAATAGCTCAACAGCTTGTCTAGAATTTCTTTATTGGTTAAGTGCAACCGAAAAGTAGGGCGATAGAATCACTTATCGCTGAGTTTACGGCTATCCTGTTGAATGAGCTTCCAATAACGCTTGATGGCCTTGTATTCATGGGATTTTCGCTCAAATTGATTCATGATTTGGACACGTACACGACTCATAGCACGGCTTAAGTGTTGGAGTAAAACAGTCCAGTGGACTGTTTCAGCCTGAGTTCAGAAATATAATAACGAAGGGTGAAAACGATCGAGAACGATTTTAGCACACGGAAAAGCTGTTTAGCTAAGTCATAATAAGGACTAAACATATCCATAGTAATGATTTTCACCTGACAACGAACAGCTCAATTGTAGCGAAGAAAGTGATTTCGGATGATAGCTTGTGTTCTTCCGTCAAGGATGGCGATGACATTTAGGGAATTGGAATCTTGAGCTATAAAGCTCATTTTCCCATTATTAAAGGCATACTCATCCCAGGACATCTGGGAGCTTGTTCCAATTCGTTTCGAACTTGAACTCATTTAGTTTTCGACTAACTGATGATGTTGAAATTGATAGTCTGTGAGTAATATGTGTCATTGCTTGGTTCTCAATAAGTAATTGGGCAATTTTCTGGTTAACTGCGACAGAGATTTGGTGGTTCTTCTTGACAAGAGGAGTTTCGGCGACAGCCATTTTCTCGCATTCTTTACACTTGAACCAGCGTTTTCGAAGACGGATAAGCAGTGGGAAACCAGCTGTTTCTACGTAGGGAATCTTAGAGGCTTTCTGGAAGTCGTATTTAGCCATTTCTCCCTTGCAGGAAGGACACATTTAGGAGGTATGTAATCCAAGTAGCCATGGAGTTCTAAGTGAGTTCCTAGGCCATATTCATCAGTGATAACGATATTTTGGTCTTTCATTCTGAGTAAGTTTGTGATAAGATTTAGTTGTTCCATATAACTCTTTCTAATGATAGTTTAGTCGCTTTTCATTATAGGTCTTATGAGACTTTTTTTATACAATAGAATAGGCTCTATAATATCCATAGGGGATTTACCCACTACAAATATTATAGAGCCAAAAAGTCTGGTCAGTCTAGGCTTTTTGGCTTTCTCTTGGTATCCTTGAGTAAGGAGCCACTATATTAGTAACTAAGTTATTTATCCTGAAAAGAAATAAAGAATTATTGCTATGCTAGTCTGGATCAGTCCCAAACTCAGAGGGAATCAAAAGAACAGAAAGAACGATTTTTGATAGTGCAGATAGAACTTCCATTCAGATGAAAGACTATGACAGCTACACACCGATTAATGGGGACTACAGTTTTGGTACAAGGGATAGAGCATACTTTCTAGGGAATATATACCAGCTTATACCAACTACAAGATAAAATAGCAAAAAAGGCGATTATCCAAGCGGAAATCGTCTTTTTGATATTTAGAATAAGTCCAGCCTAATATTTCCACCAAAATGTGGTTTTTCAAGAGCTATCTGTGCTAATTGATTGAGTGTTTGTTTACTATTTTCTTGATTATAGAATTTAAGCCCTTTGATGATAACTCCATCAACTTCATCCTCGAAAATCAAATCTTCTTGATGGTCGTTGATGTATGAAAGAAGTTCCTCCTTCCATCTATCTTTTTCTGCCAATTGTTCACCTTTGGGTTCAATGAAGATTTGAAGATAGTAATCCTTATTTTGAAGAAGTAGGATAAAGTCTGGTTGAAATCCTGAAAAATTGATTTCCCGTGGATTCTCTTCAAATTGATGCAATTTCAATCGTTCAACTTTGTCCGTTCCTTTTAGCATATTTTCGTCCATCCGAATGAGGAAAACCTCACCGTATAGTTCTCTTAGTTCATCAATATGATTGGCAATAGCATTAACTAGATTTTCTTCATTTCTATTGATTATAGCAGATTGGTAAGCAAAAAAGTCAAATTTTTCAAAACTAATATTAGCTACTTTTTGTTCAATAAAGGAACCACTCTGTTTAGCCGTATCATAATTAGGTATTCGTTTGCGATAATCAACGAGATATTCTGTAATTGGATATCCGATAAAGCGGTTCGTACCTCTTGCTTTGCGATAACCTGCCTTTATTTGGACAGCCAGTAGGTTAAAAAAGTTATCAACAATTTTCAGCTTTTCCATAGCGGAAAATTCTTCCACGACAGTTTCTTTTTCTGTTGTAACATATAATATAAGATTCCGCAAATTTAACCAATTTTTACCCCAAAACTCATCCATAGACTTGAGATTTGGAAGATATCTTTTCAGATTTTCAAATCGGAAAAAGTTAGAGCGGCTAATTGATTTTTTAAAATAACGAATATCAATTCCCCTCAATTGGGACGTTTTTAACTCTATTGCTTCAGCTGAAAGGTAAGCTGTTTCATAGGTGGATTTTAAATAGGTCACATTGGCTAGCTTAGAAATTTCAATACCATATGCACGTAAATTCACATAGTGACTGTCAGGAATTTCCTCAGTTTCATTATAGTAAAGTTTACCTGCTTTAAAGATTTGGGTTTTCTTGAAAGAGGGTTTCAGTTTGATTTCAATTGGAGGATTTTTTTCATCAGTCCCAGTCGCAAGATTCATCTTGTCAAGTGATGCCATCAAATTCTTGATGTATTGTGGTTCATTAAGGGTATGGTAGTGTAGTGTAGTGTTTCCAACAAAAGACTTGCTGTTTCATCTGATTCATCAAATCGTCTTTGGTAAGAAATCTTTTGATTTAAGGAGAAAGGATTGTATCGCGCCCCACGTCCGATCAACTGAGCCTCGGAATTGGTTGATTTAGCATCTCTCTTATCATTCATTTTTCCCAAGTTGCTAATACGAACGATATCGTAAAGATTGAGGACATCCCAACCTTCTGTCAATTTTGCTACGGCAAAGACTACACGATACAGATTATTGGGAGATTCAAGCGAATTGAGGGCTTGATACTGTCCTGTTTCTAACAACCCTTTTGAGCCACTATCTGAATCATTTGCATTTAGAATTCTAGCTGGTGAAAACCCACGCTTAATCTCTCGAACAACAGTTGAAAGGTCATCCTTCTCGAGATAATACTGATAAGCCAGCTGTAGGGTATGACTTTGCTCTTCTGATACACTTCTCAATTGCGAAATAAGGAACGCTCTTAAACTTTCCACAGTCAGACTATCAATCATCTCATTGAATAGCTTATTTGCTTCATAGGAAGCATCAATTTTATGTGATTTGAAAAGAATGACTGGTTTTATCTCAATCCCAAATTTTTCTAGAGCAAATTTGCGACGATATTCACTCAGAAGAACGGTACTAAGCATATTATCTTCATTGGAATTCCCCGTCTGAATGCGTCTTACATTTTTTGAATATCGCTCTTTGATGTATGAATCCAAGGTATAACGGTAAATAATCTTATCTCGATATTTTTGATAAATGGTCTCATCGTCAAAATCAAGTGTTGCGGTAAATTCTAGCAAGAGATTATCAGCATGTGCGTGAAGAAGAGAAAGTAGGCATTTTTCCCATGAGACTTTTTCCAATTCTGCTTTATTTTTCTTTTTCGTAGAAGTAGAATAGTGATGGGCTTCATCCGCCAGAATAACCATTTTTGTCTTCTGGTAATCTGTTAATGACATGATATTTTCTGCCTGTGTGAAGAGGTCATTTGTCAATGTTTGAATTGAAACAAACTTAATATTAATTACATTTTTATTAGGAAAATCTGGGAATCTTCCTGAAATCTGGTTGATAAAGATATGTTCCCCATCAATTTCTAAGTTGGAATTGAAAAGAAACTTAGTAGATTGAGCATTCGTTAGATTATCAATGGTCTTACTCAGAACACCATTTGTATTCACTGTAAACAGAAAATTTTGATACCCTTTTTCTTTATAGAGATAGAGGATTAAGCCAGCCATCAAATCAGTCTTTCCCGAACCAGTTGCCATATTGAACATGAGTTGTCTTGGCTTTCGAAACGTAAAAGTATCTGATGCTTGAGTGTAGTGAAAATAGCGAATAGCTTCACTCTGATAAGAACGTGGTTCATGCTTGAGATTTTCTACAATATACTGTGGTAATTCCCAACCATGCTGTTCGTTCAAAATATCCATATCCAGCTGTTTCAATTCATCGAAGAGTTCAAAGATCAGTTCTTTTTTCTTTGCTTTTCTAACCATCATTTCTCCCCATAAAAACTCTTATTGAAATCATAATCTGATTGAGATAATTGCGATTTAATGGTTTCATCATCAATTTCAGAGTAGTTGTGATAGAGCTGGTTTTTGTCAATAATCTTCACAAGAATTTTTTTCTGCATTTCAAACTCTTCATTCCAGATAGATTGGTCGACTTCTTGTAAATCCACTCTGAAATCAAAATCAAGTGTGGCTTTCATGTCATCAAAGATAGTCTTTAATTCATCAGAATGTTTAGAGTTAAGAACAGCATCAATAAAGGTCGCATTTTTGTCCATTAACTCAGCATAAATGAATGAACCACCGCCAGACCAAGCAGTAGCTTTCGAGATTCCAGTAGAATCACCATTAACTACATTTTCCAATCTCTTAACAATCAGATCCTCAATATACTCCATCTGTTCTATAGTGATATATCGACGATTCATTTTATGAGCTACAGCTGCTGTGGTTCCAGAACCTCCAAAAAAATCAAGTATAATATCATTTTCTTCACTAGAACTTGCAATAATTCTGTGTATTAATTTTTCTGGTTTTTTACCATTTTCTAATGATACCCCTCCTTCTTTTTTTATACTACTCCATGAGATATCTTCCCAAAGAGTTCCTGCTTTCTCGGTCTTATAAACTTCCCCATCCTCAATATAAGCGGTTTCTTTTAAAAAACTAACTAATCGTTTAGTTGAGCCAATAAATCCTACATCAACTAACTTGCCTTTATTCTTACCAGAAACTGGTTTATATCTAGCAATTGTATAACCATCATCGGTAACATTATTTCTAACTCTTTGTCTAATAGATGTTTGAGCATTTTCTGTCGTAAAAATTTTATCTAAATACTTCTTATATATTTCACCTTCATCTAACTCCTCTTCAGCCATCAATGATTTAATCGTCTTAATCTCATAACCTTTCACTTGATAAAGTTCAATACAATCCCCACGACCATCGACTGTCTCTCCAATTTTTTCTAGTTCTCCAGGATTTACTAGAACAGTTTTATAAGCAAAGCCTTTCCCGCTTTCTCTACGTTCTTGTATGTAATCCATCAGTTTATACGGTTTTGTCTGAATATTAATACGAGCATCATCATTAGCGTAGATGAGTATAAATTCTGTGTTTTTCTTAAGCCTTCTATCCTCTCCTCCACCACTAGCTCCTGAAGAAGATTTAGACTTAATAGTAACTGTATTTAAATAACATCCTTCTCCAAAAATTTCATCTAGTAACACTTTAAGATAGGCATGTTGTGAATCGTCGGTCTGTACCCAAAGTGTTCCGTCAGTCTTTAATAACTCTTTCGCAATTTTCAATCTATTTTTCATGAAAACTAGCCAAGTAGATCTACTAAATTTATCATTATAAATAAAGCTATCTGATCCAGTGTTATACGGAGGATCTATAAAAATACATTTCACTTTCCCTGCAAATCGTTTTTTCAAACTGTGGAGGGCTAATAGATTATTTCCCTTGATAATCAGGTTATCCGTATCCTTGATTTCTGATACAGGGGAAGAACCGTTTTTGTCATATTTCTTAGCATTTTTAAAAATCTTTTCATCAAGGAGGACATCAATCTCCTCTCGAGCAACCATTTCATTTAAAAAGGATTCTTCAGCATCTTCCCTCGATACATCATCTTTAGTCATACCAGCTTTTAAGATACTATCTTTGTAAGGAAAATTTAGGACAACATCTGTTGTTTCATCTAAATAGCGATTATTTACCGCTAATCCGATTTTGTTGGTGTAACGCGTGTAAGAGTTTGACCAATATTCATCAACCTCAAGCATTTGAATGATATCATTGATTTTCAAAATTGTCGCACCAGCAATATCCTCGGTAAATGCTTCATTTAGAATTGCATTTGTCAAAATCTTTTCAACTAACTCAGGTTTATAATTATCTAAATCTACTATAATAGCATCTTTTTTTAATAGTCCCTCAGCTACATACTGTTCATCAAAGCTTTCTACCACCTCTCGTAGGGCTTGTTGAATCGCTGTTTCGAATGCCTGATTCATACAAGTCCCTCACTTTCATACACAACAGAAAAGACCTTCTCACAAAAATGTGAAAAAGTCTGTTTTAGGGCTTGACAAAAAATACGCTTGATTACATAATCAGCGTGAGCTGTGAGCTGTGAGCTGTGAGCTGTGAGCTGTGAGCTGTGAGCTGTGAGCTGTGAGCTGTGAGCTGTGAGCTGTGAGCTGTGAGCTGTGAGCTGTGAGCTGTGATTGCTTTCATACCAATCATTCCTTTACTTTTTGATAGTTCTATTATATCAAAAATTCTAAATTTTGCATATTTGCTTTCCCTGACGGACAGTCATGTATAAACCACTTAGAAAATATGATTTATGGCTACACCTATACTAAATGAAGTACATTTTGAATTGGAAAAGTCCGTTTCTCAAAGAGTTGATGGTAAATTGATTGACGTTCAGACTAGTCTGTCCGAAGTATTTTACGACAAATACATGAAATTTTGTGATAGAAAGTACTGATTTTGTTATAAATCATCGCTCTTTTTCAGCTCAATTAACAAAGGTTGTGTTTATGATACGTTAAAAGAAAGTATCAAAAATAGATAGGAAAGAATTGCTAGATATATGGCGGAACTAGAAGCGCTTGAAATAGTCTATGGTATGAACTGGTTAGCAGATTATATGAGCGAACATTCTGAGGGATTGATTCCTTATTAAAAGACGATTTCCACTTGAAAATCGTCTTTTTTCGCTATTCTCGCAAATACGATATCTTGTAGTTGGTGTAAACTGGTAGATAGCTCTCTTATTTTATTTATCAAAACCTTGTAAGTTTTTTTGGCGCTCTTCGGTTTGACCCTTGGCATCCAATTTATTACCATTGTAAACAGTGCTTTCCCATGATCCGTACATTGGGTTAGGGAAAATGATGAATTTCTCACCAAACTCTTTTTGTAATTCCTCTAATTTTTGGTCGCGCTCAGTTTCAGAGGTCTTTGAAAACTCTGCAAAGTCCACAAGATTGTCTCCTAGTAGCATGACTAAGTTGGTTTTTTCTTGGACTGCTTGTCTACGACCTTCTTTAGATTTGACGCCTTTTTCTAAGAACATGAGATGATCGCGGCTTTGTACAGGAATTCCTTCATTTTCTAGGTTTTTGATCGTATCATCTACCTGATCTATCGTGCGGTCAGATACATAGTAAATTTGGACACCGTTTTGGTCTGCAAATTGGAGAAAGTCTTTAGCACCTGGTACAGCCTTGGCTGCGGCTTTTTTTACCCAGACATCCCAGTTTTCTGGGGTAAATGCTGTTCCATCTTTGACATTTTGCGCTTGATAAGGGCTATTGTCTAATACTGTTTCGTCTAAGTCCAAAACGATAGAGTAGGGTTTATCTGTCTGTGTTTTTAGTAGTTCTTTCAAACGATCAGTAGCGACATTGTAACCTTGTAGATAAAGTGCCTTGGTTTCAGCTGCTTTTTGATACCAAAGAGTTGACATAGTATTTTCTCTTGAACGCAACTGATCATAGGTCATTGTAACCTGATTGTCAGATGTACTACTTTGTGTTGTCTGTGAATTTTCCGAATTTGTGCCACAGCCAGTCAGTAAAATGACGGAAGCAAGTGTAGAAGCAATTGTAATGGTAACTTTGGATATTTTCATAATCCCATCCTCCTAATAATAGTCTATTAATATTGTAGCGTTTTCATGGGATTTGTGCAAGAAAATATCGAGAGAAAAGAAATTTTTCAGTAGTAATTTGGTATTAGGATAAAATTATGTACTTAATTTGGGAATGAAGATGGATATAAAAAAATTCAATCGGCTTGATAGAAAATCTATATCAGCTTCTTTTTGGAAAATAGATGAAAATAAAGTGAATCTTTGAAAGGCTAGTAACATCAAGCTTTTCAGGGATTTTTTTCTTTATAGATATAAAAAATTCTAATTGAGTTGATAGTCAATATATATTGGGAAAAGGGGAAAAGGAGTGGTAAGATGGTTTCAATCCAAATGGAAGGAGAAAGGTATGGCAAGTAAAAGAGATTTAGTCTTTAGAGCGATTCGAGGCGATGAAGTGGAAAGAGTTCCTGTGGGATTTTGGTTTCATTTTGTAACACTCGAAGAAAAGGGGCAGGGATTAAATAATCCACGTATCTTTCAAAAAAGTGTTGATGGGCATCGCAATTATGTGGAAAGGATTCGTCCTGATTTTGTCAAAATTATGAGCGACGGTTTTTTCCTTTATCCAAGTAATGTCTATCGTCCTAAGGTTTCAAGCATTCAGGAGCTGGTTTCTATTGAGTCAATTGGTGAGGAACACCCATGGATTCAGCAACAGGTGGAAGTGGTCCAAGCGATTCGAGAGACTTTTACCGAAGAGATTGCTTCTTTCTACAATATCTTTTCACCGATCTCCTACCTCAAGCGCTGGTTCCGTACAGAAACTTCTCGGGGAGATAGGGAAGTGGCTGATCTATTGCTTGAAAATCCTGAGCAATTCAGAGCGATTCTGGATGTGATTGCAAAAGACATTGCTTCCTTAACTCAGAAAATCATCCAGGAAGGTGGTGTTGATGGGATTTACCTCAGTACCCAGGAAATTCAAGATCAGCGCATCACACCAGCACTCTACCAAACCTATATCGAACCGAGCAATATAGCGATTTTGGAGGTAGCCAATCAGGTGGGTGGGACCAATATCCTCCATATCTGTGGTTTTGAAGGTGCGAGCAATGATGTGACGATATTTAAGGACTATCCAGCTCAAGTGGTCAACTGGGCGACCCACCATGAGGATGTTAGTTTGACACAGGGGCAAGAGTTGTTTCCAGGCAAGGCCGTTTTAGGTGGATTTGAAAACGGCAAGAAAAGCTTGCTTTATCAAGGTTCCAAGGCGGAATTGCAAGATGAAACAAGACGGTTGCTGGCTGAAGCTGGTAGTAAAGGCGTTCTTCTGGGAGCTGACTGTACTGTTCCAGATGACTTTGACTTAGAGAGGTTGGACTGGATTCGGCAGGCAGCTGTTCTCTAAAAGGAGGAGCTATGAAAAGTAAAAGATGGGGAATCTTCATTGCAGTTGTCGGTTTGCTGGCTTTGGTTGCCATAAGCGTCGTAAAAAATGGCCACTGCAAAAATGGAGAGAGATGTCGTGGAGTTCAGGATTTTTCCAAGTCCAGTCTCCCCTTTCTACGCTCAAATGATATCGCAAGCAGTTTATTAGTTGAAAAAGTAAGAAATGGAGAATAAGAATGTCAGAAAAAAGAGAATGGGTTTTAAAAGCATTTAGAGGTGAGAAAGTTGATCGTGTGCCAGTAGGCTTTTGGCACCATTTCACATCTGAAGACGAATGGCTACACGGTTTCTCAAATCCAGCCATTATCGAAAAGAATATTCAAGGCCATAAGCGCTTTATCCGAGAAGTTCAGCCAGACTTTATCAAACTCATGAGTGATGGCTACTTTGCTTATCCAAATCCAGTGATTGCCAAAGGAAAATCTCTTCAAGAGTTGGCGACCATACAACCACTCGGACCAGATCATCCTTGGATAAAAGAGCAGGTGGACTTGGTTCAGAAAATCAAGCAAGAGTTCACAGAAGATATCGTTGCGATTTACAATATTTTTGCTCCTGTAACCTATCTCAAGTGGCTGCTTGGGGAAGTGTCTGGCGGAGATGACCTTATTGCAGATTTTTTGGTGGAAGATCCTGAAGCCCTGAAGAAGGTGTTGGATGTGATTGCAGAAGATATTGCGAGTCTCAGCCGAGCTGTCATCAAAGAGGCTGGTGCTGATGGAATCTATCTCAGCGTGCAAAGTATCCAAGATCAACGAGTGTCGGTAGCAGATTATCAAGCCGTCATTGCACCTAGCGAGATAACTATTCTAGAAGCGGCTAGTGCTGTTGGTGGTGTCACGGTTCTTCATATCTGTGGCTACGAGGGAGCGCGAAATGATATTCACCTTTTTGCAGACTATCCTGCCCAAGTCTTTAACTGGGCTGTAGGACCAGAGGGAATCACTCTCAAGGAAGGTCGTGAGATTTTCAAGGGACGTACGGTTCTTGGGGGATTCGAAAATGGCAAGACGGGCTTACTGTATACTGGTAGCAAGGATGCCATTCAGGCTGAGGCAAAGAAACTAGTTGCAGAAGCTGGGAAACAGGGCTTGGTACTTGGTGCAGATTGTACCATTCCAAGTGATATCGCAGTTGAACGTATCCAGTGGGTGAGAGAAGCGCTTGAAAACTAAAGGAGAAAAAGATGAGTAAAAAAGCATGGATTATCGGTGGTGTAGCAGTTGTTGCAGTAATTGGGGCAACGATTATCGGGAGAAGTTTAGCTGGTGCTCCAGCCAAGGAGGGGGAAACAGCTTCATCTGGTGAAGCCATAACCTTGAAGGTTGCCCATACACAAAACTACGTACCTTATGACTTTGTCAATGAAAAAGGGGAGTCAGATGGTTATGAAGTAGCTGTTTTGAAGGCTGTTGATGAGAAGTTAGCAAACTATCAATTTGAATATACGGGTACCAGTGATGACGATCTCTTGATCGGTCTGGAATCAGGCAAGTATGACATCGGAACCAAGGGAGCTTGGTACACAGATGAACGAGCTAAAAAGTTTGTCATTCCATCTGAACCAGTCGGAGCGAGTATTATCGGATTTACTGTCAGAAAAGAAGACGAACAGAAATACAAAACCATTGATGACTTTGCCAAGAATAAAGGGAAATTGGTTCCTATCTCTCCACAGAATGCTCAATGGAATGTCATCACCAGCTACAATGAAAAACATCAGGATGCACCAATTGAGCTAACTGCAGCAGAATCCTTTAAGGTGGCAGATGCCTATGCCTGGGTCTTAGAAGGACGTTATGATGCCTTCTTTGATATCAAACTGTCCTTTGAAAAAGCAGTTACCGCAGAAGATGGTCCTTACCACCAATATGCGGACAAACTCAGCTGGTTCCCATATAAGGGTATTCCAACTTATCCCTTGATTCACCGTGATGAAAAGGGTGAGAAATTTGCTAAAGAATATGAAAAAGCAATCAAAGAGTTGAAAGAAGATGGCACGCTTGCTAAGCTATCTCAGCAATATTTCAAAGAAGATGTCTTTAGTTACGTAGACAAAGACTAGACCAGAAATTCCAAGACTAGAAAGGGTTTTGCATGGTTTCTTATGATTTTTCCAAGGTCTTTCAGTTTTTGCCGACCTTATGGCAGGCACTTCCTATGACCTTGTCCATTCTCTTTTTTACCACTCTTCTTGGTTCCCTTTTGGGAGGTCTCTTGGTCTGGGCGCAAGTAGGAGAAGACAAGAGTTTTGCAGCCATTTCCAAAGGTTATATTTTTACCCTTCGTTGTACACCGCCGATCGTCTTGCTTTTTCTAGTTTTTTATGGCTTGCCAGAATTTCTGAAATGGTGGCTGGGTTTGGATATCAACAACTGGTCTAAAACTATTTTTGTTCTCCTGACGATGATTCTCTTGTTTGCAGCTATTGTTGCTGAGGTTTTCAAGGCGGCCTATCAAGCTATTCCAAAGGGGCAGACAGAGGCAGGGCTTAGTATTGGTTTGACTCCAAGTCAGACTTTTTGGAGAATCATTTTTCCCCAAGCTTTTCAGGTTGCTCTTCCCAATATAACGACCGCTATTCTCAATCTCATGCGGGATGCTGCCTTGGCCTATACGATTGGTTTCGTTGATGTTATGGGGGCGGGTAATCTCTTGATCAGTCGCAATTTAGGGAACTACTCTTTGGAAACCTATACGGCAGTTGCGCTTCTTTATTGGGGAATTGCCTTGGTTATTTCTAGTTTGAGTCGTTTGCTTGAGAAGTCTTTGGAAACAAAAGGGAGGTAAGAAATGGATATAGACTATATTGTAAAGACCTTTCTGGAGACCTTGAAGGGTGTGCCAATCACCTTGAATATCATGATTGTGGCTATGATCTTAAGCTTTTTACCGGCTCTATTTTTGGCCTTGGGGCAGATTTACAAGGTTCGAGGAGTGAGAAGTTTTTCTCTAGTCTATCTGGCTTTTATCCGAGCGACCCCTCCGATTTTATTGATTCTCTTCTTTTATAGTTTGTTTCCAAGTTTGCTGAATCAATTTCTCAAAAGCATAGGAAGTGACTTTGATATTTTCAAGCTTGATCCTCTCTACTATGCCTTTATCATTTATAGTTTGATGACAGTCGGGAGTTTATCGGAGATTCTACGTTCAGCGATCTTGACGGTGGACAAGGGACAACTAGAGGCGGCGCATGCGATTGGGCTGACTACGACCCAGGCCTATTTGAGGATTGTTTTTCCTCAAGCCTTGCGTTCAGCCTTGCCTAACTTGGCCAATCTGGTGATTAATATCGTTAAAGGGACCTCCTTGGTCTTTGTCATGACCATCAAGGATATTACCGCTATTGCTCGTGTAGAAGCGTCCTACGGTTACCAGTATTTTGAGTCTTATTTTGTGATCTTTTTGCAGTATATTTTGATCTGTGGTTTGATTCAGTGGGGCTTCTCCCTACTGGAGAAAGGCTATGTGAAAAAAGAAGAGAGAGCGAAAGCATCTAGCGCGCGTTTTGTATAGGAGGACAGGATGTTACAAGTAGAACATATCGCAAAAACATTTGGTGAGAGGCAGGTCCTGGAGGATGTCAATCTCCAGGTCAATCAAGGGGATGTCGTCGTTATTTTAGGACCATCAGGTTCGGGGAAAACGACCTTTCTCCGTTGTCTAAACCACTTAGAAAAAGCTGATAGTGGCCGTTTGACCTTGGCAGGAAAAACTTATGACTTAGCCAAATTAAGCAAGAAAGACATTCTAGAAATTCGCCAAAAAACAGCCTTTGTTTTCCAGCACTACAATCTTTTTGCAAATAAAACTGCTCTGGAAAATATTCTAGAAGGCCTGATCGTCGCTCGTAAAGTTCCCAAGGAAGAAGCGCTCAAACGTGCAGAATCTGCCTTGGAAAAAGTTGGTTTACTAGCCTATAAAGACTACTACCCTTCCCAGCTATCTGGAGGGCAACAACAACGAATAGGAATTGCGCGTGCCATTGCCGTCAAGCCCGAGGTCATTTTGCTAGATGAACCAACATCTGCACTAGACCCTGAGTTGGTTGGAGATGTTTTGGATGTTCTGAAACAGTTGGCGGGAGAAGGTGTGACCATGGTGGTCGTCACGCATGAGATGGGATTTGCTAGAGATGTTGCCAACCACGTTATTTTCATGGATAGAGGCCGTATCGTAGAGGAAAATAATCCACACGATTTCTTTAGTCGTCCTCAGGAAGAACGAACCAAGCAGTTCTTGGCTCGTATCTTATCAGATGCTAGCTATAGTGTAGAATACATGATTTGATAGATAAGTGTATCATAAAAACAACACCCCATGACCAGAAGATTCTTCTAATCATGAGGTGTTTTCTCTATAGGAGGGCTAGGTTATACTCTTCGAAAATCTCTTTAAACCACATCAGCTTCGCCTTGTCGTAGGTATATGACGCTGACTCTGTCAGTTCTATCCACAACCTCAAAGCTGTGCTTTGAGCAGCCAGCGGCGAGCTTCCTAGTTTACTTTTTGATTTTCATTGAGTATTATTGCTTTTTCTTGTTTTTCATCAACCATCCAAGTCCGAGAAGGGCCAGGATGCTAAATCCAGCAAGGGCAAGAAGGGATTTGCTCTCAGTACCTGTGTTTGGAAGGACTTTTGGAGAAAGAGTCTCTGCAGTAGTTTCTTGAGTGTCAGGATTGGCTGCTAGGTTTTGGACTTGGCCCGGTTCTTGTTCAGCTTCCAAGCTAGAAAGATCAAATTCTGGCTTTTCTTCCACAGCTGGGGCAACGATGGCGCCACCTTGAGACAAGCGGAGAACAACAGCAGTTAGGGCATTCAATTGCAAGCCTTTTTCAGTCCATTTAAGACCTTGAGGGTTAGCGATTCCTACTGGTCCTGCTTGGTTTTCATCTGCCAGGACTTCAGCCTTTCTCAAGTGAGCAAAGGCAGTTCCCAAGTTGAATTCGCGAGCCTTATTATCTGCATTGACAAAGACTGCGTAGATATCTCCATTTGGAGCTGTGATTTGGTAGCCGATGACCACGTCTTCTTTTTCAACACCATTTTTTCCTGGGACAGTAATGAGTTGGACGCGATCTTTGATATCTTGTAGACTCTTGAGTCGGAAGGCATCTGTCGATTGACGAAGAGCGATCAATCCTTTCATGTAGTCACGGCTCTTGACATTTTCAGGGAAAGCTTTACCATCTGTTGCCTTGGTCCAATCAAACTTGTTGACAGCATCACTAGAGTCGTAAGAGTCATGGATAAAGTAAGGATAGACAAATGGCTTGCCGTCCTTATCACGCAACAAGTGAGACTTGTTTGGAACCTTATCGTCTGGAACAGGTGTCTTGTAGGCTGGGTCAAGGAATTGTTTGGTACGTCCGTACTCCTGACCAGAGTGGATAAATGGTGTTCCTTGAGCAGTCAAGACCATGAGGTTTCCAAGTCGCAAACGACGATGGATCTCAGCGTAATTCTCAGCCTTGCTTGGGTCTTTTTTGATAGACTGAGCGATGATATCAAAGAGGGTCAAGTTATCATGGGCTGCGATATACTGGATAACATCTCCAGGGCTGTCTGCTTCAAAGTTAGTTGGTTGAGCAATGAGATTTTTAAAGATGGTATTGATATCGCGTTTTCCACCTGTGATAAAGGCTGGCTGACCTTCGTTTGGATAGCCAGACTTGAGGTTGTTGCGGATGTCGTCTGAAAAGACAGCGACAGTATCTGTTTTCTTCATCCAAGACTGATCAGCAGGTTGTACAGGCATATTTTCATCACCAGCATAGGTTTTCCAACCTTCACCTAGCATGATCAGATTTGGATTGAGGGCGCGTGCAGCCTTGTAAGCTTCTTCGATCGAAGCCGCATCGTGGTCTCCCATCATATCGAAACGGAAGCCATCCACTTTGTAAGTTTCCACCAGATACTTTATAGAGTCTACCAAGACACGTTTAGACATGTAGTGGGTTGTTCCCAAACGACCGCCTCCGAAGCTAGTACGTGGAGTTCCGTCTGCATCCATAAAGTGGTAGTAGTTTGGCTCAATATCTTCAAAAATATCAACATTGGCAGTATGGTTGTAGACCACGTCCAAGATAGCTCCCATCCCACGTTTGTGGATTTCGTTGATGAGATTTTTGAATTCCGCGATACGTTTTTCTGGATCCTTGGGATTGCTAGAGTACATACCAGTCAAGGAGAAGTAGTTTTGAGGGTCATATCCCCAGTTGTAGTTGCTGTTGCTTGAAGCATAGGCAGACAAGCGTTCTTGGTTCTTCAATTCATTGACAAAGTAGTAGGACAAGACTGGAAGGAGTTGGATATGGGTCACACCCAAATCTTTGAGATAGTCTAGTTTTTCGATAAAGGCTTCAAAGGTACCAAATGGCTTGGTCAAGTCTTTTGCGATGGCAGGGTCGGAAGTAAAGTCACGAACATGAGCTTCATAGATGACCGCATCTTCGCGCGATTTGAAGTTGCGAATCTTACCGTAGGTCAAGTCTTGTGGGCCTAGTTTTGCTGGATCGACAAAGGCGGCTTTAGCGACCTTATGAGCCGCATCTGTTTTTGCTAGATCACTGTTCCAAGCCGCTAATGATTTGGCATAAGGGTCAAGAACGAGAACGGTTTTACCTTGGCGCTCGATTTGGTAGTGGTAGTAATAGCCAGTGTAGTTGCTGATACCTAGACCTGAGTTTGCGTCCAAAGTTTGTTTCCAGGTTCCTTTTTCTCCTTTTTCAAGAGCGACAGTTCCGACCACTTTTTCAGGGTCTTTCTTGTCGTAGACGACAACGGAAACCTTATCAGCACTTGGAGACCAGAGGGTAAGGTCGACCCGCTTGCCATCTTCTTTTAGAGTTGCGCCGAGTGGACCGTCATAACTGTAAGTCTCATCCTTGAGGCGCCAGCTTGAACGTGTGGTAAAACGGTCTGAATTGTAGCTGACAGTGTAAGAGTGTTTGGTGTCAGAGAAGTCGCCGATGTAGGTCACTTTCTTACCAGCTTCATCTACTTCCACATCTGTGATGGCTACTTTATTCCCTTGATGGTCCGTGATGTTGGAGTGTTTAAGAATGTCTTCTTTCTTGGCTCCGACTAGGGTAGAAAAGCTGCTTTCGATACGAGACTTGGCTACGTGTTGGGCACCAGTCATGCGGATGTCGTGCACGTAATAGGGGTTGGTGTAGATGGTTTCGTCATCATCTTTGAGGAAGATTTGACTGTGATTTTTTAAATCTGTGAATTTATAATCTTCTTTTCTGATTTTCACATCATCGCCTTTCTTGCTTTCGTCTAGTAATAAAAATCCGAATTCTCTTGCAGCTTCATTGAGTGGGATATCAATGTAACGGCCATATTTCCCAGTTGCCGTAAAGTCAGTACCGTCAGGCCATTCTCCACTACTTGGATTCTTGACATCGCCCCAATACCAGAGAGATTTCTTGTCATAGTTCCCGTCGGTACGGTAGTAGTTGACACGGACTGTTCCCGCTGGCTGAGGACGGTAGTTGTATACTTTGTAGTTTTCATCTAGCCAAGCCTCGTTCATTTTTGGAGAGAGGCGCTCTACTGAACGGTCTCCAGTAAGGTTATCTCCTTTGGTATTGTTGATGAGGAAGCTGACCTTCTTGGCTTGCTCATTTTTGAGTTTGACATCGAGGTAATAGCCGTAGTCATCTTGCTTGGCATCCTTGAAAGACTTGGCTCCGTTGGGCCAGTTTTCAGAAGGTTTTTCAACATCGTCCCATGTCCAAAGACCTTGGGAATCCTTGTTTTCCTCAGGAAGTTTTTTCACATGAATGCGGAAGTAGTTGTCTTCGATTGGTTCTTCAGAACTAGTGTCTGCTTGTGGTTTTTGATCAGAACTTGGCGTCGAAGTGCTAGTATCTACTTTCTCTTCTTTGCTGTTGGGCTGGCTTGTAGTAGCGTCTTCTTTTTTAGGTGTTTCAGCTGCTAGAGCAGTGTCAGTTGCTAGGGCTTCCTTTTTAGTGTCAAGGGAAGCGTTTGCATTCTTTTGTTCAGAAATAGGCGTTTCCTTTTGAGTTTGACTCGTTTCAGTCTCAGTAGGGGCCTTGGTCACAGCGCTAGTATTTTCCTGAGTTTGAGGAAGGTTTTCGTTAGCTGAAATAGTTGGCATTGCAGCAGAAAGCAGGACAATGCTGGCACCAATAAGGACAGAACCAGTTCCGTTCTTCAAGGAACGGATACCATAAATCATTTTTTTCTCAGTTTGAGATGGGATCTTTTTCATCACAATTCTCCTTGTGTAGTTGTTCCCTATCAGTATAGCACGAGGTAAACATTAGTGCAAGCGTTTTCCTAATTTTTAAGAGAAAATAGAATGCTTCATTCTCTTGAAATTTTAAAACAATATATAGGAAAAGATTGTTTTAAAAATAGTAAAAAAACCTTGAAAAATCTGGCTAAATAAGGTATAATATGAATAATCATTTGTCGTAGGTTTTGTCTGAAATATTGTCCAGACAGGACTCACAGCAGTTAAATCTTCTGAAAAAGTCAGATTTAGCTGCTCTTTTTGTGCTTTTTTTCAGGTTTTTGAGTGCTTGTAACAAAAATTTAAAGATTCTGAAAATTCATCAAAGGGACATGGTGATAGTGGTTTTTAAAACCATATGACGATTAGAAAAGCCTGATTGATAAGGCTTGGAATTTATTTACAAAGGAGAATCATCTTGGCAGGACATGACGTTCAATACGGGAAACATCGTACCCGTCGTAGTTTTTCAAGAATCAAAGAAGTTCTTGACTTACCAAATTTGATTGAAATTCAAACGGATTCATTCAAGGATTTCCTAGACCACGGTCTTAAGGAAGTGTTTGAAGATGTATTGCCAATTTCAAACTTTACAGACACAATGGAGTTGGAATTTGTTGGCTATGAAATCAAGGAACCAAAATACACGCTCGAAGAAGCTCGTATCCACGATGCTAGCTACTCAGCGCCAATTTTCGTAACCTTCCGCTTGATTAATAAAGAAACAGGCGAAATCAAGACTCAAGAAGTCTTCTTTGGTGATTTCCCAATCATGACCGAAATGGGTACTTTCATCATCAATGGTGGTGAACGTATTATCGTTTCTCAGTTGGTTCGCTCACCAGGTGTTTACTTTAACGACAAAGTAGACAAGAACGGTAAAGTGGGTTACGGCTCGACGGTTATCCCTAACCGTGGAGCTTGGTTGGAACTTGAAAGCGACTCAAAAGATATCGCTTATACTCGTATCGACCGTACTCGTAAGATTCCATTTACGACCTTGGTTCGTGCACTTGGTTTCTCAGGTGATGATGAAATCTTTGATATCTTTGGTGATAGCGAATTGGTTCGCAATACTGTTGAAAAAGATATCCACAAGAATCCAATGGACTCTCGTACAGACGAAGCCTTGAAAGAAATTTACGAACGCCTTCGTCCAGGTGAGCCTAAGACGGCTGAAAGCTCACGTAGCTTGCTTGTGGCACGTTTCTTCGATCCACGCCGCTACGATTTGGCAGCAGTTGGTCGTTACAAGATCAATAAAAAACTCAACGTTAAAACACGCTTGCTCAACCAAACCATTGCAGAGCCATTGGTAGATCCTGAAACGGGTGAAATCTTGGTAGAAGCTGGTACCGTTATGACTCGTAGCGTGATTGAAAGCATCGAGAACCACTTGGATGGCGACTTGAACAAGATTGTTTATATTCCAAATGATGCAGCTGTTTTGACAGAACCAGTTGTCCTTCAAAAATTCAAGGTTGTTGCTCCAACGGACCCAGACCGTGTTGTAACTATCATCGGAAATGCTAATCCAGACGACAAGGTTCATGTTGTAACTCCTGCGGATATCCTTGCAGAGATGAGCTACTTCCTCAACTTGGCGGAAGGTATCGGACGTGTGGATGATATCGACCACCTTGGAAACCGTCGTATCCGTGCAGTTGGTGAATTGCTTGCAAACCAAGTACGTCTTGGACTTTCTCGTATGGAACGTAATGTCCGTGAACGTATGTCTGTTCAGGACAATGAAGTTTTAACACCACAACAAATTATCAACATCCGCCCTGTGACAGCTGCTATCAAAGAATTCTTTGGTTCTTCACAATTGTCCCAGTTCATGGACCAACACAACCCACTTTCTGAGTTGTCTCACAAACGTCGTTTGTCAGCCTTAGGACCTGGTGGTTTGACTCGTGACCGTGCTGGATATGAAGTACGTGACGTGCACTACACTCACTATGGTCGTATGTGTCCAATTGAAACACCTGAAGGACCTAACATCGGTTTGATCAATAACTTGTCATCATACGGACACTTGAACAAGTATGGATTTGTTCAAACACCATACCGTAAGGTTGACCGTGAAACTGGTGTAGTCACAAACGAAATCGTTTGGTTGACAGCCGATGAAGAAGATGAATTTACTGTAGCACAGGCTAATTCAAAATTGAACGAAGATGGTACTTTTGCTGAGAAAGTTGTCATGGGACGTCACCAAGGGGTCAACCAAGAGTATCCAGCAGAAGTAGTTGACTACATGGACGTTTCACCAAAACAGGTAGTTGCCGTTGCGACTGCATGTATTCCTTTCTTGGAAAACGATGACTCCAACCGTGCCCTCATGGGTGCCAACATGCAACGTCAGGCTGTGCCATTGATTGATCCAAAAGCACCTTACGTTGGTACTGGTATGGAATACCAAGCAGCTCACGACTCTGGAGCTGCGGTTATTGCTCAGCATGATGGTAAAGTTACCTACGCAGATGCGGACAAGGTAGAAGTTCGCCGTGAAGATGGTTCCCTAGATGTCTACCACGTTCAAAAATTCCGTCGTTCAAATTCAGGTACTGCCTACAACCAACGTACCCTCGTTAAAGTTGGGGATGTCGTTGAAAAAGGCGACTTTATCGCTGACGGACCTTCTATGGAAAAAGGGGAAATGGCGCTTGGACAAAACCCAATCGTTGCCTACATGACATGGGAAGGTTACAACTTCGAGGATGCCGTTATCATGAGCGAACGCTTGGTCAAAGACGATGTCTATACATCTGTCCACCTCGAAGAATATGAATCAGAAACACGTGATACAAAGCTTGGGCCTGAAGAAATTACTCGTGAAATTCCAAACGTTGGTGAAGATGCTCTTAAAGACCTTGACGAAATGGGTATTATCCGTATCGGTGCTGAGGTTAAAGAAGGAGATATCCTTGTAGGTAAAGTCACACCTAAGGGTGAAAAAGACCTTTCTGCTGAAGAACGTCTCTTGCACGCTATCTTCGGAGACAAGTCTCGTGAAGTACGTGATACCTCGCTTCGTGTACCTCATGGTGCCGATGGTGTCGTTCGTGATGTTAAGATCTTTACACGTGCAAATGGTGATGAGTTGCAATCTGGTGTTAACATGCTGGTTCGCGTCTACATCGCTCAAAAACGTAAAATCAAGGTTGGAGATAAGATGGCCGGACGTCACGGAAACAAAGGGGTTGTCTCTCGTATCGTTCCTGTAGAAGACATGCCTTACCTTCCAGACGGAACTCCAGTCGATATCATGTTGAACCCACTTGGGGTACCATCACGTATGAATATCGGTCAGGTTATGGAACTCCACCTTGGTATGGCAGCCCGTACTCTTGGTATCCACATCGCAACACCAGTCTTTGACGGAGCAAGTTCTGAAGACCTTTGGGACACTGTTAAAGAAGCAGGTATGGATAGCGATGCTAAGACAATCCTTTACGACGGACGTACAGGTGAGCCGTTTGACAACCGTGTATCAGTTGGTGTCATGTACATGATCAAACTCCACCACATGGTTGATGATAAATTGCACGCGCGTTCAGTCGGACCTTACTCAACCGTTACCCAACAGCCACTTGGAGGTAAAGCTCAGTTTGGTGGACAACGTTTCGGTGAGATGGAGGTTTGGGCTCTTGAAGCCTACGGTGCGTCAAATGTTCTTCAAGAAATCTTGACTTACAAATCTGACGATATCAACGGACGTTTGAGAGCTTATGAAGCTATTACAAAAGGAAAACCAATTCCAAAACCAGGTGTTCCAGAATCCTTCCGAGTTCTTGTGAAAGAATTGCAATCTCTTGGTCTTGACATGCGTGTCCTTGACGAAGATGACCAAGAAGTGGAACTTCGCGACTTGGATGAAGGAATGGACGAAGATGTCATCCACGTAGATGACCTTGAAAAAGCCCGCGAAAAAGCAGCCCGAGAGGCTAAAGCAGCCTTTGAAGCTGAAGAAGCAGAGAAAGCAACAAAAGTGGAAGCAACAGAAGAAACTGCTGAACAAGAATAAGCAGTTCACTTAGAATAGAAAGGGAAGAAATAGTGGTTGATGTAAATCGTTTTAAAAGTATGCAAATCACCCTAGCTTCTCCAAGCAAAGTCCGTTCATGGTCTTATGGAGAAGTCAAAAAACCTGAAACAATCAATTACCGTACGTTGAAACCAGAACGTGAAGGGCTCTTTGACGAAGTCATCTTTGGTCCTACAAAAGACTGGGAATGTGCTTGTGGGAAGTACAAACGCATTCGTTACAGAGGGATTGTTTGTGACCGTTGTGGGGTTGAAGTGACGCGTACAAAAGTTCGTCGTGAGCGTATGGGGCACATCGAGTTGAAAGCTCCCGTATCTCACATCTGGTATTTCAAGGGGATTCCAAGCCGTATGGGCTTGACCCTTGATATGAGCCCTCGTGCCCTCGAGGAAGTTATCTACTTTGCAGCTTATGTAGTGATTGATCCTAAGGATACACCACTTGAGCACAAGTCAATCATGACAGAGCGTGAATACCGTGAGCGCCTACGTGAGTATGGCTACGGATCATTCGTTGCCAAGATGGGTGCCGAAGCCATCCAAGACCTGTTGAAACAAGTAGATCTTGAAAAAGAAATTGCTGAACTCAAAGAAGAGTTAAAAACAGCTACTGGACAAAAACGTGTCAAAGCCATCCGTCGTTTGGATGTTTTGGATGCCTTTTACAAGTCTGGGAACAAACCTGAATGGATGGTTCTCAACATTCTTCCAGTTATTCCACCAGATCTCCGTCCAATGTTGCAGTTGGATGGTGGCCGTTTTGCCTCATCTGACTTGAACGACCTTTACCGTCGTGTTATCAACCGTAACAACCGTTTGGCTCGTTTGCTTGAGTTGAATGCACCAGGTATCATCGTTCAAAATGAGAAGCGTATGCTTCAAGAAGCGGTTGACGCTTTGATTGATAATGGTCGTCGTGGTCGTCCAATCACAGGACCAGGTAGCCGTCCATTGAAATCATTGAGCCACATGCTTAAAGGGAAACAAGGGCGCTTCCGTCAAAACTTGCTCGGTAAACGTGTTGACTTCTCAGGACGTTCCGTTATCGCCGTTGGTCCAACTCTTAAGATGTACCAATGTGGTGTGCCACGTGAAATGGCGATTGAGCTCTTTAAACCATTCGTCATGCGCGAAATCGTTGCTCGTGACATCGTGCAAAACGTGAAAGCGGCTAAACGCTTGGTGGAACGTGGAGACGAACGTATCTGGGATATTCTTGAAGAAGTAATCAAAGAACACCCAGTCCTTTTGAACCGCGCACCGACCCTTCACCGTTTGGGTATCCAAGCCTTCGAGCCAGTCTTGATTGATGGTAAGGCCCTTCGCTTGCACCCGCTTGTCTGCGAAGCCTACAATGCCGACTTTGACGGGGACCAAATGGCCATCCACGTACCGCTTTCAGAAGAGGCTCAGGCAGAAGCTCGTATCTTGATGTTGGCTGCTGAGCACATCTTGAACCCGAAAGATGGTAAACCAGTTGTTACTCCGTCTCAGGACATGGTTTTGGGTAACTACTACTTGACCATGGAAGAAGCTGGTCGTGAAGGTGAAGGAATGGTCTTCAAAGACCGTGACGAAGCGGTTATGGCTTACCGTAATGGTTATGTTCACCTCCACTCACGTGTTGGTATTGCAACAGACAGCCTTAACAAACCATGGACAGAAGAGCAAAAGCACAAGGTCTTGCTTACAACAGTTGGTAAAATCCTCTTCAACGACATCATGCCAGAGGGTCTGCCTTACTTGCAAGAACCTACAAATGCTAACTTAACAGAAGGTGTTCCAGCTAAATACTTCTTGCCACTAGGTGGAGATATCAAGGAGGCAATCAGCAATCTTGAACTCAACCCTCCATTCAAGAAGAAAAACCTTGGAAATATCATCGCTGAGATTTTCAAACGTTTCCGTACAACAGAAACCTCTGCATTCTTGGACCGATTGAAAGACTTAGGTTACCATCATTCAACACTTGCTGGATTGACAGTGGGGATTGCTGATATCCCAGTCGTTGAAGACAAGGCTGAAATCATCGAAGAATCACACAAACGTGTAGAACAAATCACCAAACAATTCCGTCGTGGTATGATTACGGACGATGAGCGCTACAACGCTGTTACAGCTGAATGGCGTGCAGCCCGTGAAAAATTGGAGAAACGTTTGGTTGCCAACCAAGATCCTAAGAATCCAATCGTTATGATGATGGACTCTGGAGCCCGTGGTAACATCTCAAACTTCTCACAGCTTGCCGGTATGCGTGGTCTGATGGCCGCTCCAAACGGACGTATCATGGAATTGCCAATCCTTTCAAACTTCCGCGAAGGTTTGTCAGTACTTGAAATGTTCTTCTCAACTCACGGTGCCCGTAAGGGTATGACCGATACGGCCCTTAAGACAGCCGACTCAGGTTACTTGACTCGTCGTTTGGTTGACGTTGCCCAAGACGTTATCATCCGTGAGGACGACTGTGGCACAGACCGTGGTCTCTTGATCCGTTCTATCGCAGAAGGAAAAGAGATGATCGAGTCTCTCGAAGAACGTCTCAATGGCCGTTACACTAAGAAAACTGTTAAACACCCAGAAACTGGCGAAATTATCATTGGTCCAAATGAGTTAATCACAGAAGACAAGGCGCGCGAGATTGTCAATGCTGGTGTGGAAGAAGTGACTATCCGTTCCGTATTTACATGTAACACTCGTCATGGTGTTTGCCGTCACTGTTACGGTATCAACTTGGCGACTGGTGATGCGGTTGAAGTTGGTGAAGCAGTTGGTACAATCGCTGCCCAATCTATCGGGGAACCTGGTACACAGCTTACAATGCGTACCTTCCACACGGGTGGGGTTGCCTCAAATACCGATATCACTCAAGGTCTTCCTCGTGTCCAAGAAATCTTTGAAGCCCGCAATCCAAAAGGGGAAGCGGTTATTACAGAGGTCAAAGGACAAGTTACAGCTATCGAAGAAGATGCTTCAACTCGTACTAAGAAAGTCTTTGTTAAGGGTGAAACTGGCGAAGGTGAATATGTCGTTCCGTTTACAGCACGTATGCGTGTCGAAGTTGGGGACCAAGTAGCGCGTGGTGCTGCTCTTACAGAAGGTTCTATCCAACCAAAACGTCTCCTTGCAGTTCGTGATGTCTTGTCAGTTGAAACTTACCTTCTCGGTGAAGTACAAAAAGTTTACCGTAGCCAAGGGGTAGAAATCGGTGACAAACACATCGAGGTAATGGTTCGTCAAATGATCCGTAAAGTCCGTGTCATGGATCCAGGTGACACAGATCTTCTCATGGGTACTCTCATGGATATCAATGACTTTACAGATGCCAACAAAGATGTCCTTATCGCAGGTGGAGTTCCAGCGACAGGTCGTCCAGTTCTTATGGGAATCACCAAAGCCTCACTTGAAACAAACAGTTTCTTGTCAGCGGCTTCCTTCCAGGAAACAACTCGTGTCCTTACAGATGCGGCCATCCGCGGTAAGAAAGATCATCTCCTTGGACTCAAGGAAAATGTTATCATCGGTAAGATCATCCCAGCAGGTACTGGTATGGCTCGCTACCGTAACCTTGAACCACAGGCAATCAATGACGCAGAATATCTGGCTCCTGAACAAGAAAAGACAGAACTTGCTCCAGTAGATGAAACGGTGGAAATCCAATCTGAAGAAACTGTAGAATAAAAGCAAATAAGAGAACCTTCGGGTTCTCTTTGCTTTGTTTCAGAAAATTTTCCCACTTTTCCATAAAGTGTGGTAGAATAGAAGAACTAAAATGACAAGGGGATTTATATGGAACAAACATTCTTTATTATTAAGCCAGATGGTGTGAAGAGAGGTCTAGTTGGCGAGGTTTTGAAAAGAATTGAGCGACGTGGTTTCAAACTCGAAAAATTAGAGTTACGTTCAACCGTTTCAGAAGATTTGATTGACCAACACTATCGCGACTTAGTTGAAAAAAGTTTTTATCCTCCTATCCGTCAATTTATGACCTCAGGTCCAATAATTGTGGGAATCATTTCAGGACCAAAGGTAATTGAAAGCTGGCGTGACATGATGGGGGCCACTCGTCCAGAAGAGGCTCTACCAGGAACTATCCGGGGAGATTTTGCTAAGGCGGCAGGAGAAAATCAAGCCATTCAAAACGTCGTACATGGATCAGATTCAGAAGAGTCAGCTAAACGAGAAATCGCTCTCTGGTTTAGGGATTAGATTAGAAGAGAACAGTTCTGTGAATGACAGAACTGTTTTTTGTACCGTTCAGCGTCCTAATGTGACATTTTGGAAGTCATTTATCATTTTCTAATCCTGCCAGAGTATAATTTCTTATACGGAGGAAGAAAAGGAAATGATGAAATCAATTCGTGTTTTATTATTATTAGCTGTCGCCCAAATTTTATTTGGAAGTTGTTTATTGTGGAAAGAATCATTTTTATCCTTAAGAGAAGGAAATGTCTATTTTTTAATTCTCATAGTGGGAGTTTCAGGCTTTTGTGCTGGGATTAATTACTTCCATACCTTGGGTCAGAAAAGTCATAGTATTTTGCGTGTTCAAAAGAAAGTAAGTCTTGTTTATAGCCTTCTTTTAGTAGTCAATCTTCTGGCAACCTGTCTGGTTCTCACAGAAAGCATCCAAACTACTAGCAAATTGCAGCAGGATCTGGTTGACCTCTTTCTGCCGTCATTCTTTTTTTTATTGGGTATTGATATGTGGATTTTTCTGCCTTTTGATAAATATATTCGGGATATGGACAACCATCTCAACAAGAAGAGAACGGTTGTGATTTCCGTTTTAGGCACGATTATTTTCTTGAGAAATCCCGTAACGATCTCCTCCATTCTCCTTTATATCGGTCTCGGTTTTTTATGTGCGCGTTTCCTCTTTCCAAAATCCGTGCAAAGGGAAATTTCATTTTACGGACATGTGATTCGCGATGTTTTATTTGTTATTTGTATTTTTACCTTTTTCTAAGAAAGGCAAGGAGAACTGTAAATTTAGCATAGTAAGTCTATAAAGAAAATTCACACAAAAGGAAACTTTTTGGTATAATAGTAACATGTACACAAAAAATGAAGAAGAGCTTCTAGCTCTCGGAGAAAGATTAGGTCATTTGTTTCAAAAAGACGATGTTCTGATCTTGACGGGAGAGTTGGGTGCGGGTAAAACAACCTTTACAAAAGGCATTGCCAAGGGTTTGGATATCCGTCAGATGATTAAAAGTCCAACTTATACTATCGTGAGAGAGTATGAAGGGCGTCTGCCGCTTTACCATTTGGATGTCTACCGTATCGAAGGAGATGCTGATTCTATTGACTTGGATGAGTTTCTCTTTGGTGGCGGTGTGACTGTTATTGAGTGGGGGCATCTTTTGGGTGAGGATTTACCAGATTCTTACTTGGAGTTGGAAATTTTGAAAGAAGCTGAGGGTCGTTGCCTTCATTTTACAGCTCATGGCCCTCGGGCTGAACAACTCATCAAGGAGCTTCAGGATGGAGTATGAGTTGTGCATTCGTGAGGCAGAGACTTTAGATGCTACAGCCTTGATTGCATTTTTAGATTGTGT
The DNA here is from genome assembly GCA_905221415.1 of bacterium. GTDB lineage: Bacteria > Bacillota > Bacilli > Lactobacillales > Streptococcaceae > Streptococcus. The sequence goes on along the minus strand of CAJNDC010000001.1, from coordinate 173,771 downwards.
CGGTCAAGAGACAGACTTCACCAGCCTAGATGAAAATGGTATCATGATGACTGCTTCTGAAATGGCTCTTTTTATCGAAAAGCAAGCTGCATCGGAGAATCAAATTACTCTCCTCGCCTTACTGAATGATGAGATTGCGGGTGTCTTAAATATCACAGCGGATCAACATTTAAGGGTTCGACATATTGGTGATGTTTTTTTAGCGGTTCGCAAGAAATTCTGGAACCAAGGATTGGCTACAATACTTCTAGAAGAAGGCATCGAGTGGGCTAAAGCCAGTGGCGTCTTGCGTCGCTTGCAACTCAGTGTACAAAAACGAAATGAGGTTGCTATCCACCTCTATTCAAAAATGGGATTTATCACAGAAGGCTTGCAAGAAAGAGGAGCCTATTTAGCAGAAGGGATATTTTTAGATGTTTGTCTGATGGGCAAATTGATAGATGAATAACGAGATGATCAAAAAATTAATTGGAATGGTGCTAGGTTTCCTGGCCGTAACAGTTGTAGGTGTAGGAATTTATGCCTACACAATCTATCAGCAGGGGACTGCAACCCTGAGTCAAAAAACTTACAAAAAAATCGGGGAAGAAACCAACGTTATCGAAGCGACGGAGCCTCTGACCATCCTCTTGATGGGGGTAGATACGGGAAACGTGGAACGTACAGACCCGTGGGCAGGGAATAGTGATTCCATGATTCTCTTGACGGTTAATCCAAAAACAAAGAAAACCACTATGATGAGTTTGGAACGGGATATTCTGACTAAGATTGAGAGTGGAAATGGCCAAGTTCAGGAAGCCAAACTCAATGCGGCCTATGCCAATGGCGGTGCGGAGCTTGCAATTTCTACTATTCAAAAGATGATGAATATCCACATTGACCGTTATGTAATGGTCAATATGCAAGGTCTTCAACAATTGGTGGACGCAGTTGGTGGAATCACCGTAAACAATACACTTGGTTTCCCAATTTCCATCACTGACCAAGAAGAGTTTAATAAGATTTCCATTGGTGTTGGGGAACAAAACTTGAATGGTGAGGAAGCCTTGGTGTATTCACGGATGCGTTACCAAGATCCTGAAGGAGACTATGGGCGTCAAAAACGTCAACGTGAAGTCATTCAAAAAATCGTAGAGAAGGTTTTGAGTCTGAACAGTGTGAGTCATTATCAAGGGATTTTAAAAGCTTTGAGTGACAACATGCAGACCAATGTGGATTTATCAGCTAAGAGCATTCCACAATTGCTCGGCTATCAAGATTCTTTCAAGAATATCGAAACGCATCAATTGCGCGGAGAAGATGCTGAGCTACAAGGGATTTCTTATCAGATTGTCACTTCAGAACATATGCTCGAAATGCAAAATCTCTTGCGTAGTTCACTAGGTAAAGAGCCAGTGACAGAATTGGAAACCAATGCGGTACTGTACGAAACAGCCTTTGGTCGGACAGCACCTTCAACCAGTACTAGTGTTTCAAACGAAGAGGTAGAATAAAACAAAGAATCAAATCGTGGGAAATTTCCTGCGATTTTTTCAAAAAGAATTCGAATAGATAAGTAGGAGGAAACATGAAAGCAGAAATTATTGCTGTTGGAACAGAAATTTTAACAGGGCAGATCGTCAATACCAATGCTCAGTTTTTATCAGAGAAGCTAGCAGAAATCGGGGTAGATGTCTACTTCCAAACAGCTGTCGGAGACAATGAAGCACGTCTTTTGTCCTTGCTTGAGATTGCGAGTCAACGTAGTAATCTTGTGATTTTAACAGGGGGCTTGGGACCAACTGAGGATGATTTAACCAAACAAACTCTGGCTAAATTTTTGGGAAAAAATCTAGTGTTTGACCCTCAAGCACAAGAGAAACTGGATATCTTCTTTGCTCATAGGCCTGACTATGCTCGGACACCGAATAATGAGCGCCAAGCCCAAATTATAGAAGGGGCAACTCCACTGCCAAATGAGACAGGGTTAGCAGTAGGAGGGGTGTCGGAAGTAGATGGCGTGACCTACGTAGTCCTTCCGGGACCACCAAGTGAGTTGAAAACCATAGTCTTAAATCAACTCTTACCCAAGTTAATGACTGGTACCAAGTTATACTCACGAGTGCTCCGTTTCTTTGGAATTGGGGAGAGTCAGTTGGTGACCATTTTGGCGGATTTAATTGACCATCAAACCGATCCGACTTTGGCGCCGTATGCCAAGACGGGAGAAGTGACCTTGCGCCTGTCTACAAAAGCAGTTAGTCAAGAAAAGGCTGATCAAGCACTGGATATCTTAGAAAATCAAATCTTGGATCGCCAGACTTTTGAGGGAATTTCTCTACGAGACATCTGTTATGGATATGGGGAAGAAACCAGCCTCGCGAGTGTCGTTGTAGAAGAGCTAAAGAAGAGACAGAAAAGCCTTACTGCGGCAGAAAGCTTGACGGCAGGACTCTTTCAAGCGACATTAGCAGACTTTTCAGGTGTTTCAGCTATCTTTAATGGAGGGTTTGTTACCTACAGTCTAGAAGAAAAGTCTAAGATGCTGGATATTTCCGATCGAGAGCTAAAAGAACACGGTGTCGTTTCTGAGTTTACGGCTCGAAAAATGGCAGAACAGGCTCGACTCAAGACTCAGTCTGATTACGGAGTCAGTTTGACGGGTGTAGCAGGACCAGATAGCTTAGAGGGGCATCCAGCTGGGACAGTCTTTATAGGATTGGCACATGCAAAAGGGACAGAGGTGATCAAGGCTAATATCGCAGGACGGAGTCGAGCAGATGTACGTCACATCGCGGTCATGCATGCCTTTAACCTAGTTCGCAAGGCTTTATTAAGTGACTAAATTTTGATATAATAGTAGATAGGTCTAAGGACCAGTAGAATATAGGAGAACAGAATGGCGAAAAAACCAAAAAAATTAGATGAAATTTCAAAAAAGTTTGGAGCGGATCGTGAAAAGGCCTTGAATGACGCTCTTAAATTGATTGAGAAAGACTTTGGTAAAGGCTCAATCATGCGCTTGGGTGAACGCGCAGAGCAAAAAGTGCAAGTCATGAGTTCAGGGTCCTTGGCTCTTGACATTGCTCTTGGTTCAGGTGGTTATCCTAAGGGACGCATCATCGAAATCTACGGACCAGAATCATCTGGTAAGACAACGGTTGCCCTTCACGCTGTCGCGCAAGCACAGAAAGAAGGTGGTATTGCAGCCTTTATTGATGCGGAACATGCTCTTGACCCAGCCTATGCTGCAGCCCTTGGTGTGAATATTGATGAGCTGCTCTTGTCACAACCAGACTCAGGTGAGCAAGGTCTTGAAATTGCAGGAAAACTGATTGACTCAGGTGCAGTTGACCTCGTCGTTATCGACTCGGTTGCGGCCCTTGTACCTCGTGCGGAAATTGATGGGGATATTGGAGATAGCCACGTTGGTTTGCAGGCTCGTATGATGAGCCAGGCCATGCGTAAACTTGGTGCTTCTATCAATAAAACCAAAACAATTGCCATCTTTATCAACCAGTTGCGTGAAAAAGTTGGAGTCATGTTTGGAAATCCAGAAACAACACCTGGTGGACGTGCTCTGAAATTCTACGCTTCGGTCCGTTTGGATGTTCGTGGAAGCACACAAATCAAAGGAACTGGTGACCAAAAAGATACCAATGTCGGTAAGGAAACCAAGATCAAGGTCGTGAAAAATAAAGTAGCTCCACCGTTTAAGGAAGCTTTCGTTGAAATCATGTACGGAGAAGGGATTTCTAAGACTGGTGAGCTCTTGAAGATCGCAAGTGATCTCGATATTATCCAAAAAGCGGGAGCATGGTACTCTTACAAGGGTGAAAAAATCGGACAAGGATCTGAAAATGCTAAGAAATATTTGGCAGATCACCCAGAGATTTTTGATGAGATTGACCATCAGGTTCGTGTTCAATACGGTTTGATTGAAGATGAAGAGGGAACCACTCCTACCTCTGTCGCAGAAGATTTGGCACCTAACCAAGAAGTGACGCTTGACCTAGGCGATGGACTTGAAATCGAAATTGAAGATTAAAGATAAAACGGCTCTTTGTCAACTGTAGTGGGTTGAAATCAGTTAAGATCGAGAAAGGACGAATTTCGTCCTTTCTTTTTTGATGTTGAGAGCGATGAGAATTCTAGTTTTAAAGTTGTCAAAGTTCCGAAAGCCAAAAGCGTTTCGTTTGATGAGTTTAATGAGATTATTAGTCGCTTCCAATTTTGCGTTGGAATAAGGTAACTGAAGGGCATTGACGATTTTCTCCTTGTCCTTGAGAAAGATTTTAAAGACAGTCTGAAAAAGAGGATGGATCTGCTTTAGATTGTCCTCAATGAGTCCGAAAAATTTCTCGGGTTCCTTATTCTGAAAGTGAAAAAGCAAGAGCTGATAGAGATTATAGTGGTGTTTCCAGTCTTTTGAATAGCTCAAAAGCTTGTCTAGAATTTCTTTATTCGTCAAGTGCATACGAAAAGTAGGGCGATAAAATCGTTTATCGCTGAGTTTACGGCTATCCTGTTGAATGAGTTTCCAGTAACGTTTGATAGCCTTATATTCATGAGATTTTCGCTCAAACTGATTCATGATTTGGACACGCACACGACTCATAGCACGGCTAAGATGTTGGACAATGTGAAAACGATCTAGAACGATTTTAGCGTTTGGGAGTGAAACGGTCTAGGAGACTGTTTCAGCCTGAGCTTAGAAATTCGAAAGCGAAGCTGTTTAGCTAAGTCATAGTAGGGACTAAACATATCCATCGTAATGATTTTCACCTGACAGCGAACAGCTTGCTCGTAGCGAAGAAAGTGATTTCGGATGATAGTTTGTGTCCTACCTTCAAGGACAGTGATGATGTCGAGCTTTTCAAAATCTTGCGCAATGAAACTCATCCTTTCCTTAGTGAAGGTATACTCATTTCAAGACATAATCTCTGGAAGACGAGAAAAATCATGCTTAAAACGGAAGTCATTAAGCTTGCGAATAACAGTTGAAGTTGAAATAGACAGCTGATGAGCAATATCGGTCATAGAAGTCTTTTCAATCAACTTTTGAGCAATCTTTTGATTGATCATACGAGGGATTTGATGATCTTTCTTGGCGAGGGAAGTCTCAGAGACTATCATTTTCGAACAATGATAGCACTTGAAACGGCGTTTTCTAAGGAGAATTCTGGTAAGCATACCAGTTGTTTCAAGGTAAGGAATTTTAGACGATTTTTGAAAGTCATATTTCTTCATTTGGGTTCCGCAATCAGGACAAGATGGGGCGTTGTAGTCCAGTTTAGCGATGATTTTCTTGTGAGTATCCTTATTGATGATGTCTAGAATTTGGATATTAGGGTCTTTAATATCGAGTAGGTTTGTGACAAAATGTAATGATTTCATAAGATTCTTTCTAATGAGTTGTTTAGTCGCTTTTTATTATAGGTCATATGGGACTTTTTTCTACCTTGAATATACAATATAAGTGCACAAATAAAAACTCATAAGATTTTCTAGTAAAATAAGATTTTCTAGTAAAATATGTAGAATTGCCGTTTATATTTCCTGCCAATTACTGACATAGTATAACCAAAGCCTGTCTCTTTTGGAGAAATACCCGTCGGAACACAAGTATCTTGTTCATTCAGCATAGTTTTCTCTTTCTAATAAATGATCTGTATCTCAATTAGTAACCACACTTATAGTTAGTTGTAAAAGTATCTCAATTGTAGTAAGCAACTTCCGCCCTTTTCGCTTTACTATCTTATCGTATAAGTCAAGCAGTTCTTTATTAAGAACCTCATATATAATAAAGAATACACTAAACGGCTATAACGAAATCCATAATCTATTTTTGTTGAAATAGTATTATACAAAAAATCAGAATATAAATATTGCTTGCGTACAGAAAAATGCGTTCTAATAACCCAAAGAAGGGTTTTAAAAAAGGTAAAATAAGTGCGGCGACCAATCCATATAAACCAATCTTTATCAGCCATTCTATTGCCAAGAAGAAAACAGCTAACGAAGGTACTAATGCACTCATTACATCGGTCAATTGAAAAAGAAAAATGGCCAAGACGGTAAACTGTAAAATAGCAAATAGCAAGTGCAAGCGGCCGCTGATTGTTTTGCGGCTTCCTTCAATATCTGTTGGAAAAACCATAATTCCGAAATAGCCCACCAAGGCCAGTACCAATAACCAAATAGCTTTTTCTTTAAAGGCAGTCTCATAGTTCCAACAGATAAGAGCACCTATCAAGAAAATATTACGGAATGTACTGACAATTCCTGCCCAGTTAAAAAGATATTTATACTCCCCTACACCGTAGTCACTGACAGCATGTCTGACTGGACTGTAGATACCCTTATTTTTTATATGCAAGTCTAACATTAAATAGAAATAGACTAAAATACAAAGGATGACTAAAAAACTAAAACAGCTGGTCAACATATAAAAGAACCTTCTTCCTTAATAAATATAGAATTCAAAGCAGATGAAACAACCTCGGTTTAGGCATAGTCCCGTCTTTATATCAGCAAAAATATACTGGTATTATTGCTGATATGCACAGCAGATGAAAAAAGGAGATTATCTGTTTTGTAATAAGTATAAGCAAAGACAATACCTGACATAAAATGAGGTAAAACGCCTAACAATTCATTGGCTGTAAAATGATTGACATGAATCATGGCAAAACAAAGACTGGATAAAAAAATCGCAACTCCCACAGAGCAATATTTTTTAAAAAAATTTAGCAAAATATAACGATAGATAATTTCTTCAACAAAAGGTTCTAAAACACCCAAAACCAAGATTAGCAGAGGTACAGGAAATAAATTCATTGCCGATCCAATATTGGTATCGTTAGTTAAGTTTGCCTGGTCAATGTTAAAAAATGAATAGCCTAACTGAGCTAAAAAACTGCCTGCTATCGTAAAGAGGGTCATTGCTAAAAAAACAAGCAGTGTAATCCCCAAACTTTTCAGCTTATGCTGTTTTATCCACAACAAATTTTCCTTTAACCGATAGCGCAACACATAGAGCCCAAATAAAGCTAGGAAAATATAAGCCAGCAGCGGGATAATCATCCTAAGTGACTGATTTCCATATGAAAAATGTATAAAATGCGGAATTACAAAAAGAAGAAAATAAATACCCGCAATTAAGGCTAATCCTCTTGTTTCTTTCGTCATTTCTGACCTCCAATATTAATGATTGTATTTTTGAAAATGAGAATAGATGAAAAAGATTAAGAAGCAGAGAAAAAGGAAACTAAAAAATAGGATATTTGTCAGACTAACGAGCGAGCAGCATAGGAATACACCAACTAAGCCAAGTATTTGCCCGATTTCCACCTTACTAACCGAATGAGATGTCGATTTTAGCAAAACTGTCCGACCGCATAATTCATCTAGAGAAATATGATAAATATCTGCTAACTGTATTAGACTAATGCCATCTGGAATCGTTTTGTCATTTTCCCAGTTAGAAACTGTTTGCCGGGAGACACCAAGCAAATTAGCTACTTGAATCTGACTATAGCCAAATACTTCTCTGCTTCTTCTTAACTGCTTTCCAAGCATTTCTCTTTTCATCATCATCATATCGTTTTTCTCCTTTTTGGTCTAGGTTAAATTCTTTAACATTTAGGGGGGAGCTAAGTCAAAATTCTTTGACAGGCCCTATTGTACAACTTTTAACCGATTAATCCGTTTTATGTTATTTTTTCTCAATTTTCTCTTAAGAGTAAAAGAATATCATTTTTAATATAATTCGTACTTCTTATCATCTTAATAAATTCGTAAGGATATTTAGTCCTCTTTCTAATTCTTCCATATTTTCTGGTGAACAGATGGATACTCGTAAGGCTGACTGCTCTATGATACCGCCGACAAAAAACCGTTCTGCACAAAGAATTTCTACACCATGCTGCCGGGCAAGAGTTTCAACTTCATATCCTTTCCATTTCTTTGGTAATGGCAGCCATTGAAATAAAGCAAAAGGATTCTCAGAAGTAACTTCAGGGAAGAACTGACGGTAAAGACGATTGCGTTCTTCTGACAATCGGTTTTTTTGCTGGATAATTTCTTGGGCTTGTCCACTTGAAATGAGTTCACTGGTAATTTCAGCATTTAACAAAGAGATATGAGTATTGATATTGTTAGCTGTAAGTGAAATCTTTTTGATAAATCGGTCAGGTACGACCATATAGGCGATTCGCAAGCCAGGAAATAACGCTTTTGAAAGTCCATGGATATAAAAGGTACAGTCAGGAATCAGGCTGGCTAATGGAGGCAGCTGTTGCTTATTGATAAAGGCATAGGTATCATCTTCAATTAACAAAAGCTGATGTTTTATGATGATATCAGCTAAAGTTTTTCGGCGCTGTGCGGTTAAGGTAGCACTAGTTGGATTATTGTTTGTTGGCACTAGATAAATTCCCTTAATCTGATGCTGTTGGCACTTTTTCTCCAAATCTTCAGGAAGAATGCCTTTAGTATCAGATATGATGGGAATCAATTCAATCCGAAACTGACGGGCTAGGGAGATGAAATTGGTATAGGTAAAGGTATCTGTGGCAATCTTATCCCCAGCTTGAAATACCGTTAGAAAAAGCAAAACAAGTGCGTTTTGAGTGCCGGAGGTTAGAAAGATATTCTCTTGAGAAGTACTGAGAGAAAAATTTTTCAGCCAATACTGGGCAATTCTTGTGTGCCAGTCGGTATCATTAACCGTATCAAAGCGAAAGAGTCTATCAATAGAAGGGCTCTGCAGCAATTGCCTAACGGTATCTGATGCAATAGTGTTCAGTTGATAGTAAGGTCTCAGATTACCGAGTGGAATTAGTGACTGATTCTTTTCAAGCGCCCCTAAAGGAGTTGCTTTATTTGGTGACACAAACGTTCCCTTGCCAATAACAGCATAAATGATTCCTTTTTGTTCGCATAGTTTAAAAGCTCGTGTAATAGTGCTGAGATTAATATCTAAAAAGTCTGCTAACTCACGCTGTGGCGGCAATTTGGTTTCAGATGCCAGCCGGCCGCTGACAATATCTTGCTCTAGCAACTCTGCCAGTGTAAGGTACAGAGGGGCTTTTAACAGTTTCTTATTAGGTTTCCACGTCATGGGATAATGTTCAAATGAATTAACAGACATATTCTCTCCTTATAAAATTATCTTGCCGACAATTTTTTGGATAATAAGAGCCAATTTTTTATTTATAATGATATTGTACGAATTGTATGGTTTTAATCTTATTATAGCAGATTAAAAGGAGAAAATAAATGACGGACTTAACTAAAGGAAATGAATTAAAAACTATACTCTATTTTTCTGTTCCCATCCTCTTAGGAAATTTATTTGAGCAATTATATAATGTGACAGACACTGCCATTGTCGGAAATCTTGTGGGGACAAAAGGATTGGCAGCTGTTGGTGCTAGTGCTCAAGTAGTAGCCTTAACAGTTGCCCTTTCAACAGGAATCTCCATTGGAGCCAGTGTACTTATCTCCCAGCTTTATGGAGCAAAACGTTTCCAAAAGATGAAAGATATTCTTGATACGAACTTGATTTTCACGAGTATTCTAGCTTTTATTTTAACAATTTTGGGGATTTTCTATTCGAGCATATTTCTAAGACAATTAAATGTACCTCAATCTTTATTAGCTGATGCGGATGTTTATTTAAAAATTATCTTTTTAGGCTTGGTGCCGCTTTTTGCATACAATACTTTAGCGAATTGTTTGAGAGGGATTGGAGATTCTAAGACACCAACTTATATTTTAATTAGTTCGGTTTGTCTGAATGCATTTTTAGATGTAGTTTTTATTGCTGGCTTTCATTGTGGTGTTGCTGGTGCCGCCGGTGCTACTGTCATCGCTCAGTACTTTTCTTTCTTTGTCTGTTTATTGTACATGAAGCAAAAATATCCAGACTTATTTCCTCATTTATCCGATTTAAAATGGAGCAGCAAAGAATTGCGTTCATCGTTATCTATTGGGCTTCCTGCTATGCTGCAGCAGGTTTTCATTGGTTTTGGCTTTCTGGTGATTCAGTTTCTTGTCAACAGTTTTGGAACAAGCGCTATTGCAGCCTATACAGCAGCGTCTAAGGTTGACTCTTTTGCAGAAATGCCTGCTGTTAATCTCGGACAGGCATTGATGAATTTTACAGCTCAAAATGAAGGGGCTGGGAAAAGAGAGCGCATTAGCAAGGGTGGTAGAAGTACCTTATTATTTTCAATCAGTTTATCAATCTGCATTTCTGTTATGATTTTTGTTTTTGCTCCAGCATTCATTTCCATTTTTAATCATGATGCAGCCGTCATTCAAATCGGTCAACAGTATTTGCGTATTGTATCAAGCTTTTATCTGATTTTCGGAGCGATGCAGGTGTTAAATGGCTTATTATTAGGTTATGGAAAATCTCTTCTTCCTTTGATTGCTTCTATCACAACTTTCTGTATTCTTCAAGTGCCTTTAGCCGTCTTGCTATCCCGTACTTCCCTAGGATTTAATGGCATTTGGATGGCCGCCCCTTTTGGCTGGACGGCAGGCTTTCTGATGCGACTGTTTTATTATAGATATATTTTAAGAAGAGCAAACTCTCTGTAGAATGAATAAGCATAAACTATGCTGGCTTTTCTATCTCTAATCCCTTTTTATTCTTTTTACAATGAAAAGGGATTTTATTATACTCTTAGAATTGACAAAACAATGTAGACAGTGTATACTAAAAATGTAGACGATGTATACTTTTGGAGGAGAGATATGAAACGCAACACAGCGGAATTGAAAGAAAGACTTATTCAGACAGGAGTGGAAGAGATCAAAAAACATGGCATTGATCAACTTTCGCTGAGAACTATTGCTAAATCTTGTGGTGTGACCCACGGAACTCCTTATCGCCATTTTGAAAGCAAAGAAAATTATTTAAAAGTGGTTTTAAAACGCCTCTCTACTTTTCTCAATCAAGAAATGCAACAGGAAATTGATTTGGAAGCTTCTGCTCGTCATCAATTGGCTAAAATGGGATTTAACTTCATCACCTTTGCCAAACAGTATCCATATTTCTTTGAAGCTCTCTTTGTTAAATTTCCTTTCAAATATATGAAGGTCACACAGGATACTATTTCGCTGGATTCAGATTTACCAGGTTTTGAAGAATTTAAGCGTATTGTTTTGAAGCTCCGTAAAGAGGAACAGTTCACCAATAGTGAAGCTGAAACATTGTTTCACTTTTGGAGTTTCATTTCAGGTCTTGCCGTTCTGGCGAACAGTCCCATTGGTTATGATTTTGATAACAAAGCGATTCAAACTACTATTGAGCATATGCTTGATATTTATATCAAAGGAGAACGATCATGAATATTTTAATCATCTATACTCACCCAACCCATCAAAGTTTTAACGGAGCGATTCTCAAGCAGGTTCAAGCTAACATTTCGAGCAAACATTCTGTTAAAACCTTAGATTTATACAATGAGCAATTTGACCCGATATTACGATTTGATGAAAGTCATAAACGGCGTGACTTAGACAAAGTTGTTGAAATGGAGGAATACCGTGATTTGGTTACTTGGGCAGATCATCTAATCTTTATTTTCCCTCTTTGGTGGAGTGGCATGCCTGCCATACTTAAAGGGTTCATTGATCGTGTCTTTGTAGCTGGTTTTGCTTATTCTTATAAAAAAGTCGGTCTTGAAGGACATTTACAAGGAAAATCTGCTTGGATTATCACGACTCATAACACACCTTCTTTTGTAACACCTTTTGCTCAGGACTATGGTAAAGTCCTGAAAAATCAAATTTTAAAAACTTGTGCTGTTGCACCGGTTAAATTGACTCAATTAGCAGGTGTCGAAAAGATTTCCGATGATAAACGCCAACAATTTTTGGAAGACATAGCTCAGATCGCCAGCTGCATTTGATAAATGTCAATAAAATTATAAAAACAGACTTTTCTTGGAATTTTGACTGTATGTCAGGTAGAGAGCAAGAAGAGAGGAGATGCTGATGTTAGAATTAAAGCATATTACAAAGATTTACAATAGTGGTGAGGAAGAAAACCGAGTACTGAATGATGTATCCATCCGTTTTGGTGAACATGAATTTGTCTCTATCCTAGGCGCTAGTGGCAGCGGCAAAACAACTCTCCTCAATATTATTGGTGGTTTAGATAGTTATGATGAAGGAGATATGATTGTAGATGGCACTTCTACGAAATCTTTCAAAGATAAAGATTGGGATAGTTATCGTAATGGGACCATTGGTTTCATCTTTCAAAATTACCAGCTCATCAGCCATTTGTCAGTATTAGAAAATGTTAAAATAGCTCTATCTATCTCAGGTTTATCCAATAAAGAAAGTCAGGAAAGAGCTGTTGTAGCTCTGAAAGATGTTGGACTGGAGCAGCATATTCACAAGAAACCTAATCAATTATCTGGTGGTCAGATGCAGCGAGTGGCTATTGCTCGGGCCTTGGTAACCAATCCTAAAATTATTTTAGCTGATGAACCTACTGGCGCACTAGACGGTAGCACTAGTATACAAATTATGGAATTGATTAAGAAAATCAGTCAGGGTAAGTTGGTTATCATGGTGACTCATAATCCAGAGTTGGCAGAAAAATGTAGTAGTCGAATTGTCCGATTATCAGATGGAAAGATTATCGAAGATACAGCCCCAAATCCTCAAATTGATTCCAATAAGGGTTACAAGCTGGGCAAAACTTCTATGTCTTTTGCTCGGGCAATTAGCTCTAGTTTTAAAAATTTGCTGACTAAGAAAGTTCGGAGTATCTTAACGATTTTTGCAGCAAGTATTGGAATTATAGGTATTGCTTCTGTTTTAGCGATTTCATCTGGAATGAATGGCTATATTAAAAGTATGCAGGAAGACACCCTTTCCACTATGCCCATAACTATATCAGCAGCAGACTCAGGAGGAATTCGAACCTTATCCGATCGATTAGCAGAAAAAACTGAAAACCCAATCAAAGAAATCAAGGTAGCTGAGCAAGGGAAAACACATCAGAATCGTTACACTGAAGATGCTCTAGGGGGAAAAGACGGCGATTTCATCTCATATATGAAAAAGCATGCTAAATCTTACTACAAAAGTCTAAATTTCAATACTGGTTATACTCTTAAGGCTTTTGTCAAGGATACAGATGGTCAGATCCATCAGATTCAAGATAATGTGGTACGAACTTTAATGGCAACTACTACCAACTTTGCAGTTCTTCCAACAGATGAAACCACTATTACGGATAAGTACCGATTAGTTGCTAGCGAAGATAAGATATTTAAGTATCCAACTGGTAATCAAGCTATTCTATTTTTAGATTCAGATGGTAGTTTAAGCGAACAACAACTTGCTATGTTAGGTTATAAGGGAAAAAATAAAGTAAAGGTAGAGGAACTTCTTGGTAAAGAAATCCATGTTCTTACAAATGACCAATATTTCCGACAAATTGGAGAGCGCTTTATTCCTAATGAAGTGACAGACAGCCTTTATCAAGAAGGGCAAACTCTGAGAATAACAGAAATCATGCAGCTAAAGGATGCTACCACAACCCCATTTAATGGAACGATTGGCTATAGTCAAACTTTTCTCAATCAATTATTGAAAGTAGAAAAAAGTTCAGCTATTGTTCAAGCACAGGAAAAAAGCCAGACCCGTAGTGTCTTGGACATCAGTGGCGAGGTTCTGTCAGAAGAAAGCTACCAAACAATGATGCAACAACTAGGAGGTGATAACACACCAACAAGTTTAAGTTTTTATGCCAAGTCTTTTGAAGATCGAAAGAAGATCCTGCAAACTATACACACATTTAATGAAGATGTAGCCAAAAAATATGGCAAAAACAGCAATGATTATGAACGCTATTCTGTCTCCTATACGGATATGGCAAAAACAGTATCAGAGGCTTTTACTGATATTATTGGTTCTGTAACCTTTATTCTAACTGCCTTTTCAGGCATCTCACTGTTAGTTTCTTCCATTATGATTGGAATTTTAATCTATGTTTCTGTTGTAGAGAGAACGAAAGAAATCGGAATTTTGCGAGCTCTGGGAAGTCGTAAGAAAGATATTTCGCGCATTTTTAATGCTGAAGCAGGGCTGTTAGGTTTGAGCTCTGGGGTATTAGGTATCGGAATCGCAACACTTCTGACTATTCCCATTAACCAATTGGTAGCTGATTCGTTGAATATCAAAGGTTTCACAGCTAACCTCTCTCCTGAGAATGCAGCTGTATTAGTGGCTCTTAGCATTATTTTGACATTCTTTGCCGGCTATATTCCTTCCAAGATTGCCGCTCGCAAGAATCCTGTTGAAGCTCTTCGAACCGAATAGAGCAATGCATGAATCGGGAAATTCTATTCCTTTGGGGAATCTGAGATAGAGTCCTAAAGAGTATCTAAAAATAGTTTCATAATTTCTGTAGTAAGTAAAATTATCCTACTTCACTAATTTATCATACCATTCGTAAAAACCAATAAAACACCGATAAGTATTTGAAATAGGGAATAGAGAATATTGGTTAAAATGATAGAAATTGTCTTGCCGCACTAACAGATTTGCTATTTTCATTTCCTCAAATCAACTAGCTGTTAAAGTAGGATAATTATAACTGCTAATGACTCTGATGGTGAAGTAATTGACAAATGAAATCACAACACCGGATAAAGATTGATGATTTCTTAATTCAAAAAAATAGGAAGAAAAACTAAATCATAGAGCTCAGAAATGTCTAAATTGAATAATATCTTATGAAGTATCTATGAGGAATTTGTGCACCTAGTTTGATAATTCAGTACCTAATAAATAGGGAGAAAAATATAGATGAAAACATTAATCATAGTGACACACTCAGATATGGAACATTCAACCATTAATAAACGTTGGATTGAGGAATTGGGGAAATATCTAGAAGAATATACAATTTCATGAATTATATAAAGAATGCCCAGAAGGTACTATAAATAAAAAAAGAGAATAGTAATTAGTTGAATCTCATCAAAACTTAGTTTTTCAATTTCCTATATTTAATTTTTCTAGTCCGTCATTGCTAAAAAGTGGATAGATAATGTATTAATTTATGGTTGGTCTTATGGTAAAAATGGAGGAGATAAATTACAGAGGAGAAAAATAGCATTAGCAGTATCTGCTGGGATTCAGGAAAAGGATTATCAACCTGATGGGAAATATTATTATACTCTTGAGCAGGGATTAGTTCCTTTTTAGATTTTATTTAATTTTTATTGTCGCTGAAATTATCGTGTTCTCTTTGCTTTTTATGGTTCAGAGAGGACACCCGGTTTCAACAAAGTAAGAAATTGAGAGAAGCGCATCTGCCTATATTCAATTTTTAAAACATATATAATATTGGTCGTTAGGAGGTATTTATTATGGCTGTTTTGCAACTTCATAGAAAATTAAGTTTTGTCAATGACAGAGGCTTGCTTTATCTGATAGTGGATGATGTCAATCAAGGCAGAGTTACTGCAATTGTAGATAAGCAAATTGAACTATCGGCAGGAAAACATTCTCTTTATATTAAAGACATTCTGGGATTTACAAGTCAGGCATTACTTCTAGATATCAAAGAAAATGACAATGTCTCTGTTACAGTTGGAAACGCCCCCTCTTTCATTGTGTTAGTTGTTTTACTCCTTATCTTATCTATTCTGTTTAAGACTATGCCGTTTACAGCTGGTCTTTCTCTGGTGAACTGGGGGCTTCCAATTTTATGGATCATTTTCTTACTTTATTTAGTAGTTTTTCGCCGCCATAATCTTTATGATATTTCAAAATAAGGCAAACTTGCAGAGCAGTATGCTCAGTTCTCCTAGTTTTGTTTAAAGAATAGAATGAACAAGTTGAGAATTTGGGAATCAGATATTTTAGGTTGGGAATAATATATCGTCAGTAAGGGATTCTAGTGGTATAATAAGGACAGCCCGTTTGAATAACTACCACATTTTTTCTTACAGGATAATACAACTGGTTTTTTGTTAACTTATTCCACCTATCACTATGAATATAAACTATATAAATTAGCTAAAATTTGATGATAGAGTGATAAGCTAAAAATCTGAATTTAGTCATATAAATTAAGACTGTTATGAACCCAATTATTATTGATCCCTTTGTGGAAGGATGTAAAGAAATGACTATCACGGAGGTGTTGTTTGCGATTGCCGTCGGAAACAGATCTCACAGTAGAATATTGTACAATTCATTGGCAATCATTAACAAGGAGGAGTTTAATTAGACGATGAAAACAATCGGTTTAATCGGGGGTATGAGTTGGGAAAGCACCACTTCTTACTACCAAATTATCAACGAAACTATCAAAAGGGAACTAGGCGGTCTGCATTCTGCTAAAATCCTGCTTTACAGTGTGGATTTTGCAGAGATTGAGCATTATCAGGCTGTTGGAGACTGGGACAAGAGTGCGCAGGTGCTGGCGGACATTGCCCAGCGCTTAGAGCAGGCGGGTGTGGACTTTATCGTCATCTGTACCAATACCATGCACAAGGTTGCGCCGCAGATTCAGAAGAAAATTGCAATTCCAATTTTGCACATTGCGCAAGCAACTGCTCAAGCCCTGGTAGATGATGGTATTCGAAAGGTTGGACTCTTGGGGACTAAGTACACCATGACCCAAGACTTTTACAAGGAGAAATTACTAGAATCTGGGCTAGAAGTGTTGATTCCAGACCAAGCAGGCATTGCGGACGTCAATCGGATTATCTATGATGAACTCTGTCTGGGAGATATCAGAGAAAGTTCAAAACAGACATATCTTACCGTTATAGACGATTTAAAAAATGCTGGTGCAGAAGCCGTTATCCTAGCCTGTACAGAGATTGGTCTTCTAGTAAAGCAATCTGATATAGCTCTTCCTCTTTATGACACAACAGTTATCCATGCAGAGAAAGCAGCGAAGATGGGGATTGAGTGAAAGAATGGTTGTATTTAGCTTAAGTTCTTAAGACTATGAGTCAATTATTGGGGGATTTACCCACTACAAATATTATAGAGCCATCATAAAAACGCATAATATCAGGTATTCATAACCTTGATATTATGCGTTTTATTGTGAGAAAGTTCATTAGACTTCTCTTCCTTGAAACAACTAATGATCACTAAAGCGTCTGTATTTGATATGAAAATCAAAATAATGCTCATCTTGTAATTTTTGGAAGATGTCGCGATAGGCTTCCTCGTCGAAATGGTCACCGCGGTAGAGAATTTCAAAACTCAAGCCATCATACTCTAGAAAAGCGTTAGCTGTTTTAAAGCCATTTTGTTGATAGAAGTTCATACGAGCTTTTCTTTGTTCCAAGTTATCGCATTCTTCATCCAATCGCTCCACTTCAAGCAACATAGTCCGCTGGTAAAAATCAGTTAGTTTGTCGATAATTTCCTTCCCGTACCCGTGACTTCTTAAGTGAGGCATGATGGCAAAAAAGCTAATATAGAAGGCCTTTTGGTTGGAGATGGCAAAAGCAAAGCCAACAAATTCTTCTTCGTTATAAAAAGCAAAAAAGTGGGCGTCATCTCGGTCCTGATAGCGCAAAAACTCAGAAAGAGGGACTCGTTCCTCCTCGGGGAAAGCTTCGTTATTTAGCTTTTCAACTTTATCAAGATCTGGAAACACATCGGTTATTAATTGACTGGTCAAACTCATAAATGACCTCCTTTTCTTGATTATAGCAAATTGTCTCTCTGTAAGCAATTGATTTCAGGATTCGTTAAAGAATCTTGTCGGTCCTCTGGAAAGCTGATATAATATCCTTATGAATAAAAAACGAACAGTGGACCTGATTCATGGCTCCATTCTTCCCTCACTTTTGAGCTTCGCCCTTCCAATTCTGTTGTCCAATATCTTCCAACAACTATATAATACAGCTGACGTCTTGATTGTAGGGCGGTTCCTTGGACAAGAATCCCTAGCAGCTGTAGGAGCAACGACGGCTATCTTTGATCTGATTATCGGCTTTGCCCTCGGAGTTGGAAATGGGATGGGAGTTGTCATCGCTCGTCTTTACGGTGCTCGTAATTTTGCTAAGATTAAAGAAGCTGTTGCAGCAACTTGGATTCTGGGTGCCATCCTGAGTGCTCTTGTCATGCTGATGGGTTTCTTCGGTCTTTATCCACTCTTGCAGTACCTAGAAACACCTGTAGAAATCCTTCCTCAATCCTACGAGTACATCTCCATGATTGTTACCTGTGTAGGGGTTAGTTTTGCTTACAATCTTTTTGCAGGCTTACTGCGCTCGATTGGTGATAGCCTTGCGGCTCTTGCTTTTCTTATCTTTTCAGCTATCGTTAATGTGATCTTGGATTTATATTTTATTACGCAACTGCATCTGGGAGTTCAGTCTGCGGGTCTTGCAACCATTATCTCGCAGGGTTTGTCAGCAATCCTCTGTTATTTTTATATTCGTAAGAGTGTTCCAGAGCTTCTTCCAGGTCTCAAACATTTCAAATGGAATAAGGCTCTCTATGTGGATCTCTTGGAGCAAGGACTAGCCATGGGTCTGATGGGGTCAATCGTCTCTATCGGAAGTGTCATTTTGCAATCCTCTGTCAATAGTTTTGGTGCAGTCATTATCAGTGCTCAAACGGCAGCACGGCGAATCATGGCCTTTGCCTTATTACCAATGACGGCTATTTCAGCATCGATGACGACTTTTATCTCTCAAAACTTTGGTGCAAAACGTCCCGAACGTATTGTCCAAGGCCTTCGTTTAGGGAGCTATTTGAGTATGTCTTGGGCAGCCTTTGCCTGTATTTTCCTATTTTTTGCCAGTCCTAGCCTAGTTTCTTTCCTAGCAAGTTCGACAGACAGCTATTTGGTAGAAAACGGGACCTTGTACTTACGTATCAGTTCGGTATTCTATCCATTTTTAAGTCTTTTATTGATTTATAGAAATAGCTTGCAGGGACTAGGCCAAAAACTTTTGCCCCTTATATCTAGCTTTATCGAGTTGTTTGGGAAAATTATTTTCGTAGCTTGGATTATTCCATGGACAGGCTATACAGGTGTTATTTTCTGTGAACCGCTACTCTGGGTTGTGATGACTGTCCAACTTTACTTCTCCCTTTCCCGACACCCTTGGATAAAAGAAGGCAAGAAAATCGTGGCAGTCGGAGGGAAATCCTAGCTTGCTTTGCAAAAGAAAATCCATTTCCTCTAGTGAAAATCAGCTAGACTTGTGTTATAATAAGAAAGATTAAAATGTGAAAAAAGGAGATTCCTAATGGGACGTAAATGGGCCAATATCGTAGCCAAGAAAACGGCTAAAGATGGAGCTAACTCTAAAGTATATGCAAAATTTGGTGTAGAAATCTATGTAGCAGCTAAAAAAGGGGAACCAGATCCAGAATCAAACACTGCTTTGAAATTCGTTATCGATCGTGCTAAACAAGCGCAAGTGCCAAAACACGTTATTGATAAGGCTATCGATAAGGCAAAAGGGAACACAGATGAAACCTTTACAGAAGGACGTTACGAAGGATTTGGACCAAATGGTTCTATGCTGATTGTGGATACCTTGACTTCAAACGTCAACCGTACAGCTGCGAACGTTCGTGCTGCTTTTGGTAAAAATGGCGGAAACATGGGAGCTTCAGGTTCGGTTTCTTACCTCTTTGACAACAAGGGTGTGATCGTATTTGCTGGTGATGATGCGGATGCTATCTTTGAATTGTTGCTTGAAGCAGACATTGATGTGGATGATGTAGAAGCAGAAGAAGGAACAATCACTGTTTACACAGCTCCAACTGACCTTCACAAGGCTATCGTTGCCCTTCATGAGTCAGGTGTCGAAGAATTCCAAGTTACTGAATTGGAAATGATTCCTCAATCAGAAGTTGAGTTGTTAGGTGAAGATTTGGAAACATTTGAAAAACTTTACAGCGTTCTTGAAGATGACGAAGACGTGCAAAAGATCTACACAAATGTCGATGGATTCTAATAAAAAAGCGAACAGACTTACTAGCTGTTCGCTTTTTATATTTGAGATTAGATTCTGGTTCCAGAATCTCTTTGCTGCTGGCTTTCTCCTAGGCCTACAGCTATTTTATGAACTAGTAAGAGTTGACCATTATCCTGTTTTACAAAGGTTAGAGTAACGGTCTTGATTCTATCATCAATGCCAATATAGGTAATTTTCTTTGTGTCGTAGCCCTCAATAGTGGAATCAAACTCGGAGTCTGGCAGTCCATACTTTTTGATAATATCCTTGTAGTTGGTACCCCCTTTTCCTTTGTTATCAAGGTCACCTTCAATTAAAGCGTCGAACTGTTCTTGTGTCCAAGTGAAGGTATCGTCTTCTTCCTCATCTTCGGGGAGTGAATCAATGGTATCATCTGTCAAGTCGCGTTCCATTGAGGAGCTAGCTTCTCTATAGGAACGGTTAAACTCTCTGATAAAATCTTTGTAGACATTAGCGTACAGTATCTGGGTCGTAAAGAAAAGTACAACAGAAGCAACTGCGAGAGATGTTCCGATAATGGCCATTGTTTTCCGTTTTTTGAGATTGGCAATAAGTCCGATAATACCTAAGATCAACGCGACAATAGCGATGAAAAACGATAGATAGTTAATAAACGGGATCCAGGACCCTAAAAGTGCGATGGCTCCAAAAATGGTTGCTAAAATCCCTAAAACTTTTTGTTCTTCTGGTTTCATTTGAACGTTTTCTCCCTTCATCGAGTGAATGGATTCCTATCCACGGTAGCTAGTGCTTATTATAGAGAAAATATTCTCCAATGTCAATTCAGACTAAAATAGTTCTCTAGGAAACTTTTTTCTTGACATCTCCTCCGAAAGTGATAAAATAGTTCTCACGGAAACTAAATTAGTTCTCCAGAGAACTATATAAAATCATGAGAAGGGAGCAATCATGGACAAATCGTTGTTGATTTTTAAACGTTTTGGGTACCAGATCCACCTGATGTTGCAGAAAGAAGCCAAACGTTGCGGTATTGAATTTATGGGGGGACCGCAAGGGCAGGTCCTGCAGTTTTTAGATCGTCGTGAGCATAATCAAGAATTAACGCTTATTAAGGATATTGAGACAGAACTCAATATCACCAAGTCAGTTGCTAGCAACTTGGTCAAGCGTATGGTACAAAATGGTCTGGTCGAGTTAGAGGCCAGTCCAAGTGATAAACGAGCAAAGCTTGTTCGTTTGACCGATAAATCACGATCTCAGATGCAAGAAGTTAAGGCGCTTTTTGATCGGATTGCCAGTAGCCTACTGGAAGGAATTTCAAAGGAAAAGCTAGCCATTTTTGAAGAAGTTCTCGGACAACTACAGGCTAATGTAGAAAGAATAGGAGGAGAGAATGAAGAAACTTGCTAAACGTATTACAGGAAAAGAGTGGGGGATGATTGTCCTTACGATTCTTTTCACTTGTTTCTCGGTCTATCTCGAGTTAGAGGTGCCGACTTATATTTCGCAAATTACAGAGTTACTCGGAACGTCTGGAACGCAGTTGGATGCACTCTGGTCACCAGCTGCGAAGATGATTGGTTTGTCTTTATTGGCTTTCTTTTCATCTGTTATGGTTGGTTTCTTTGCCGCTCGCGTTGCAGCATCCTATACAACCCATCTACGCACTGATGTATTTCATCGCGTTTTGGATTTTTCGCAAACGGAAATCAAACGTTTTTCAATCCCCAGTCTTTTGACTCGGACGACCAATGATATTACCCAGGTACAGATGCTCTTTACTATGGGCTTACAGGTAGTGACTCGTGGGCCTATCATGGCTATCTGGGCCATTGGAAAAATCCTTGGGAAATCGGAATACTGGCTATGGGCAGTGGTTGTGGCTGTTATTGTGAATGTCTTGATGACCACTGTTCTCATGACTCTGGCCTTTCCAAAACAATCTGTCATTCAAAAATTGACTGATAAGCTCAATAGCATCACTCGTGAAAGTTTGACCGGGATTCGGGTTGTTCGTGCATACAATGCGGAAGATTACCAAAATGAAAAATTTGAAGCAGCCAATGATGAAGTGACGCGTCTCAATCTCTTTGTCAATCGATTGATGGCGATTATGAACCCGATTATGATGGCGATTTCGAGTGGACTAAGTTTAGCCATTTACTGGATTGGTGCCTATATCATCAACGACGCAAGTTTGACAGAACGTCTGCCGCTCTTTAGTGATATGGTGGTCTTCATGTCCTATGCTATGCAGGTCGTGATGGGCTTCCTTCTCATGGGAGCACTCTTTATCGTCCTTCCTCGTACCTTGGTTTCGGCAGGACGTATCAATCAAGTATTGGATCTGCATTCTTCTATTGAAAATTCTAGTCATGCACAGACAGCGGATCCTTCAGTTCAAGGACAAGTGGAATTTCGTGATGTGACATTCCGTTACTCTAAAAACTCTGAAGCAGTCGTGGAACATGTCACTTTCAAAGCAGAAGCGGGTCAAACCGTAGCCTTCATCGGATCGACTGGATCAGGTAAGTCTACGCTTGTCAACCTCTTGCCACGTTTTTACGACGTTTCAGATGGACAAATCCTAGTGGATGGTGTCAATGTGCAAGATTACGACTTGGAAGATTTGCGCAATAAGGTCGGCTATATTCCGCAAAAAGCTGTACTCTTTTCGGGAGATGTCAAGGGGAACTTGGACTTTGGTAAGAGCAAAGAAACTCCTCTAAGTGAGACTGCTATGTGGCAAGCTCTTGAATTGGCCCAGTCTAAAGCATTTATTGAGGACAAGGAAGCAGGTCTTGCATCAGAAGTGGCCCAAGGTGGAACCAACTTCTCAGGAGGTCAAAGACAGCGTTTGGCCATTGCGCGTGCCTTGGCTCGTAAACCAGAGATTCTCATCTTTGATGACTCTTTCTCAGCCTTGGACTACAAGACAGATCGTGTCCTTCGCCAAGAGCTAGCTGAGAAAACAAAATCCATGACCAAGCTCATCGTAGCGCAACGGATTTCTACCATTATGGACGCCGACCTGATCTTAGTATTGGATCAAGGAAAAGTCGTGGGACAAGGCACCCACAAGGAGCTTCTCGCAACCAACGAAGTCTACCAAGAAATTGCCTACTCACAACTATCGAAGGAGGAATTGGAACATGAAAAATAAAAAAGTGTCGTTCTGGAAACAGTGCAAACCTTATATGGCAGGCCTCCAACTCCCTCTCCTAATTGCAGTTGTGGCGGCGGTCATTTCAAGCATCATTACCGTTTATGGGCCAACTAAGATTAAAGAAATTACTAACTTGATTTCAGATGGTTTGGCTACAGAAATCGACTTGGTAGCCATCTCAAACATTGCTGGATTTTTGGTTGTCTTATATGTATTTGGCGCCATCCTTAACTATACACAGGCCTATATCTTTTCAACCAGTATTCAGCATTTTTCAAAACGCTTGCGGACGGCAATCGCTGAAAAAATCAATCGTTTGCCACTTGCTTACTTTGACCGTCATTCTCAAGGGGACACCCTTTCTCGTGTAACCAATGACGTTGATACAGCAGCTCAGTCTCTTAACCAAAGTCTAGGGACAGTTCTTTCAGCTAGTTTCTTGTTGATTGCTGTCTTGGTGACCATGTTTGGGATGAACTGGATTTTGGCATTGGTAACCGTTGTATCAACCCTTGTTGGTTTTGCGGCAGTTTCCGTAATCATGGCTAAGTCACAGGGTTATTTTAAAGCCCAACAAAATAATCTAGCAGCCGTCAATGGTTATGTGGAAGAGATGTACTCTGGCCATAATGTAGTGACCAGCTACAACGCAGTGGACACCTCCAAAGCGAGATTTGCTGATTTAAACCAAGACTTGCATGATAGTATCTGGAAATCTCAGTTTATCTCTGGTATCATGATGCCAGCCATGTTCTTTGTTGGGAATTTTAGCTATGTTTTGGTCATCATTGTTGGTGCCGCGCTAGCGTTAGAAGGGCATATCACTATCGGGGTTATTGTAGCCTTTATGGTTTATGTACGGACCTTCTCCCAACCCCTGTCACAGATTGCCCAAGGGATTACCAGCTTACAACAAGCGAGTGCAGCCATGGGACGTGTCTTTGAATTTCTAAGTGAAGCTGAGATGCAGGATGAATCTCATAAGGAAAGACAATTGAGCAACATGAAAGGGGAAGTAGTCTTTGATCATGTGTCCTTTGGCTATACACCAGAGCGCACCATCATCCATGACTTTTCTGCGACAGCTCATGCAGGTCAGAAGGTTGCTATCGTTGGACCGACTGGGGCTGGTAAGACAACCATTGTCAATCTTTTGATGAAGTTCTATGAGCTAGATAAGGGAAGTATCCGCATTGATGGTGTGGATACCAAGGACATGAAGCGTTCGGAAGTACACGATGCCTTTTCAATGGTCTTGCAGGATACTTGGCTCTTTGAGGGAACGATTCGAGAGAACCTGATCTATAATCAGACAGACATCAGTGATGAACGAATGATAGAAGCTAGCAAGGCAGTGGGAATCCACCACTTTATCATGACTTTGCCAGATGGCTACGATACTGTTTTGGATGACACCGTGACCTTGTCTGTTGGACAGAAACAGCTCTTGACCATTGCTCGTGCCCTTCTCAAAGATGCACCGCTCTTGATTTTGGATGAAGCGACATCTTCAGTCGACACACGTACAGAGGAGTTGATTCAAAAAGCTATGGACCGTTTGATGGAAGGCAGAACTTCCTTTGTCATTGCCCATCGCTTGTCAACTATTCGTAATGCTGATTTGATTCTTGTCATGAAAGATGGCAATATCATCGAACAAGGCAATCACGAGGAGTTGATGGCGCAAGGTGGTTTCTACGCTGACTTATATAATAGTCAATTTACAGAAGACGAAGCAGAAGAATAAAGGCTCTTTGTCAACCGTAGTGGGCTGATGAAAAGTTACAACCTGGAGAGGACCAAATTGGTTCTCTCCTTTTTGATGTTCAAAGCAATGAGAATTCTAGTTTTAAAGTTGTCAAAGTTCCGGAAGCCAAAAGCATTTCGCTTGATGACTTTGATGAGGTTATTGGTAGCCTCTAGTTTTGCGTTTGAGTAGGGAAGTTCCAGTGCATTCATGATCTTGTCCTTATCTCTCAAAAAGGTCTTAAAAACAGTTTGAAAAATAGGATTTACAGAAGAAATTGTTTCTTCAATAAGACTAAAGAAATGTTCCGTTTGTTTCTTTTGAAAATGAAAGAGTAACAGTTGATAGAGCTCATAGTGCTCTCTAAGTTCTTGAGAGTAGGCAAGTATCTTTTCTAGAATCTCTTTATTGGTCAGGTGTGAGCGAAAAGTTGGTCGATAAAAACGTTTATCACTGAGTTTACGGCTATCCTGTTGGATGAGTTTCCAGTAACGTTTCAGTGCTTTATATTCGTGCGATCTCCGATCAAACTGATTCATAATTTGTATGCGTACGCGATTCATTGCACGACTGAGATGCTGGACAATATGAAAGCGGTCGAGAACGATTTTTGCATTTGGAAAAAGTTTTCTAGCCATATCGTAGTAGGGACTAAACATGTCCATGGTAATGACTTTCACACGACTTCTCACCTGTCTAGAGTAACGAAGGAAATGATTGCGAATAGTTGCTTGAGTCCGTCCATTATCGTAGTCCTGTGCAATAAAGCTCATCTTACCTTTCTTGAAGCTGTACTCATCCCAGCTCATGTGTTCTGGAAGGTGGTTAAGATCAGACTTGACCTCGAACTCTTTCAATTTACGGATGACTGTCGAAGTAGAGACCGATAAACTTTCTGCGATAGCTGTCATAGGGACTTTCTCGATTAATTTTTGAGTGATTTTCTGGTTGACGATCGTTGAGATTTGGTGGTTCTTTTTGACTAAGGAAGTCTCTGCGACAACTATTTTCCCGCATACTTTACAGCGAAAACGGCGTTTTCTTAATCGAATAAGAGTTTTGTAGCCCGCACACTCTAGATAGGGAATTTTAGATTCTTTTTGGAAGTCATATTTAGCCATTTGTCCTTGACAATTGTGACACTTAGGTGCAGGGTAATCTAGCTTAGCGATGATTTCTTTATGTGTTTTAGAATCCAGATAATCCATGATTACAATGTTCTTGTCTTTAATTCCGAGTATGTTTGTGATAAAATTTAATTGTTCCATAAGATTCTTTCTAATGATGGTTTAGTCACTTTTCATTATAGGTTTTATGGGACTTTTTTTCTACAGCAAAATAGGCTCCATAATTCCTATGGTGGTTTTACCCACTACAGAAATTATAGAGCCAGAATAAATCAAAAGAAGGCTTGACGGCCTTCTTTTTCTACACTATACTAGAAGACAAACGTCTCACTTGTAGGCAAAAAAGTAATGAATGAGAAGCATAAATGAAAAATTATCAAGAATGGTATCAAAATATCAGCTCCAGACTCACCAGCCATCCCCCTCTTTTATTTCTGTTACGCAGTTTCAATCGTTTGATGACAGTCACCATGCCCCTGGTCTACCTGGCCTTGCTAGTCACCACTTACCTGCAACTACGACTTAGTCAGCAAGTTGGGATTTATTTGTTTATCCCTGCCTCGGGCTTTGTGATCTTGTCCCTGTTTCGTAAGAAAATCAATCACCCACGGCCTTATGAAACTTGGGACATCCGTCCCCTGCTTGACAAGGATAGTTCGGGACAGTCTATGCCCAGTCGTCATGTCTTTTCGGCAACTATCATCTCCATGGCCTGTCTGCATGCTAGTCTACCTGTTGGCTTAGCATGCTTGCTCTTCTCAGCTTTGCTGGGCTTGGTGAGGGTTTTAGGTGGTGTGCATTATCCAAAGGACGTCTTGGTTGGCTATGTCTGCGGTCTGTTGTGGGGGTTCCTTTTCTTCCTATTCTGACATGTAAGTTAGGCTGGTCCTACAACCACTTACTGCTTCATATAGACCACTTGCTTTTTTGCCCTTGTATTCCTATCTTAGCTTTGATATAGTAGAGTCAGAAAGGAGATGTGATGAAGTTACGAATTGAGATTGACGACAATTTAGAGGAGACTGAAATTGTCATCAAGACCCCCACTTTGACAGATGAAATTGCAGACTTGCAACGGCTCTTGCAAGAGTCAAAGGCTCCGAGGTTGACTTTTTACAAGGGGACAGGTGAATATTATCTAGACCTGTCAGAAATTCTCTTCTTTGAAACAGAAGGGAGCAAGATTTACGCTCATACCCAGAAGGAAGCCTATGAGGTTCGCCTCAAACTCTATGAGTTGGAGTCAATCTTGCCTCGCTATTTTAGTCGAGTGTCCAAGTCAACGATCACAAACATCCGTCAGATATACTCGGTGGACAAGTCCTTTTCAGGAACGGGTACCATTTCCTTTTATCAGACGCACAAGGAGGTTCATGTCTCACGGCATTACCAATCCCTCCTAAAAGAAAATCTAAGAAACATGAGGTAAAAAACATGAAAAAGAAAGCATTTGGTATTGTTTTATTGGTTTTAGCAGCTTGGATCTTGCTGCAAGGAAATTTTGGCATTCCTTCTTTGGATGGTAAGATATGGCCTTTGCTAGGAATTGTTTTTTTTGCTTATAAGTCCATTGAGTCCATCCTTAGACGCCATCTAACTGCGGCAGTTTTTACAGGTTTACTGGCACTCATCATTGCAAATTACGCTTATGACTTGTTGCCAGTTACAAATCATTCTCTCATCTGGGCTAGCATCTTGGTAGTACTCGGTGTTGGTTATCTGACACATTCAAGTAAGTTCTGGCATGAAAAAAAGTGGTGGTACAATGGAGAAAAAACAGTCATTACGGATAAGGAAGTCGTATTTGGAAGCGGGACTTTCTATAAGCAAGATCAAGATATTGTAGACGACCAAGTGGAAGTCGCTTTTGGGGACGCTAAAATCTACTATGACAATGCAGAGATGTTAGGTGATTTTGCGACTTTAAATATTGAAGTGGCCTTCGGAAATGCAACCGTCTATGTTCCACAACACTGGCGTGTAGACTTGAAAGTAGAAACATCCTTTGGTGCAGCTAAGGCAGATGCTCCTGTAGCCCCAACAAACAAAACCTTGATTATTCGTGGGGAAGTTGCTTTTGGTAAACTTGGAGTTGTTTACGTTAAATAAAAAAATAGTTTAGGCCCTTGATAAATTCGAGAAAGTGTGATAACATAGTACGGTATGTGGTGCTAGCACATCCGCTATATTAGATCTAATAGGAGGAGAACACAATGGCTAAAGTATGTTACTTTACAGGTCGTAAGACTGTATCAGGAAACAACCGTTCACACGCGATGAACCAAACAAAACGTGCCGTAAAACCAAACCTTCAAAAAGTTACTGTTCTTATCAATGGTAAACCTAAAAAAGTTTGGGCTTCAGCTCGTGCTTTGAAATCAGGTAAAGTTGAACGCGTTTAATAAAAATGAAAAGACCGCTTAGGTCTTTTTCTTTTGCTCTAAGTATAAAACCATTTGAAAAATAGAGTAATACTCTTCGAAAATCAAATTCAAACTACGTCAGCTTCGCCTTGCCGTACTCAAGTACTGTCTGTGGCTGGCTTCCTAGTTTGCTTTTTGATTTTCATTGAGTATAAATGTCCGCTGATACAGCATTCTGCTTTTACACTTGGGCTGAAATATGATAAAATAGAGTATCAACTAGTTGAGGTAAAAAAAATGACTGTAAAAATTAATACAAAAGATGGTCAAATCGAACTGACAGATGAAGTGATTGCAACCGTAGTAGGTGGTGCCGCAACTGAGATTTTTGGAGTGGTCGGTATGGCTAGTAAAAATGCCCTCAAAGACAATTTCCAAGCCCTCCTTGGTAAGGAAAATTATTCTAAGGGTGTTGTCGTGAAGGCAGCCGAAGATGGTAGCATCGCAGTTGATGTTTATACCGTGTTGAGCTACGGAATAAAGATAAGCGAAGTGTCAAAAAACATTCAAGAGCGTGTTCGTTTTAGTCTAGAAAATCAACTAGGAATTACTGCTCAGACTGTGAATGTCTACATTCAAAATATCAAAGTTGTAGGAGAATAATCGTGTCAAAAATTACTACCAGTTTATTCCAAGAGATGGTGCAAGCTGCATCAACTCGTTTGAATAAGCAAGCAGAATATGTCAATTCATTGAACGTCTTTCCAGTTCCAGATGGAGATACTGGGACAAACATGGGAATGACCATTGAAAATGGTGCGAAAGAAGTAGCAGACAAGCCTGCTTCTACAGTTGGAGAAGTAGCGAGCATTCTTGCTAAAGGTCTCTTGATGGGTGCACGTGGGAACTCAGGGGTTATCACTTCTCAGCTCTTCCGTGGCTTCTCTCAGGCTATCAAGGAAAAAGATGAATTAACAGGTCAAGACTTGGCTCTTGCCTTCCAAGCTGGTGTCGAAGTAGCTTATAAAGCGGTTATGAAACCAGTTGAAGGAACCATTTTGACTGTTTCTCGTGGTGCGGCTATTGGGGCTAAGAAAAAAGCCGAGGAGACAGATGATGCTGTTGAGGTCATGCGTGCAGCCTTGGAAGGTGCGAAAGCAGCTTTGGCTAAGACACCAGAAATGCTTCCAGTTCTTAAGGAAGTTGGTGTGGTAGACTCAGGTGGTCAGGGTTTGGTCTTCATCTACGAAGGATTCCTTTCAGCTCTTACTGGTGAATACAGTGCTTCTGAAGACTTTGTAGCGACTCCTGCAAACATGAGTGAAATGATCAATGCAGAGCACCACAAGTCTGTAGCAGGTCATGTGGCAACTGAGGATATTACCTTCGGTTACTGTACAGAGATCATGGTAGCCCTCAAACAAGGTCCAACTTATTCTAAGGACTTTGACTACGATGAATTCCGTAACTACTTGAATGAACTCGGTGACTCGCTCCTTGTTGTCAACGATGATGAAATCGTCAAAGTTCACGTCCATACAGAAGATCCAGGCCTTGTCATGCAAGAAGGTCTCAAATATGGTAGCTTGATTAAGGTAAAAGTGGACAACATGCGTAACCAACACGAGGCGCAAGTTGAAAAAGAAGCAACTCAAGGCAACAAGCCTGCTGAAACAAAAGAGTATGCCCTTATCGCAGTAGTAGCTGGTCAAGGTTTAGCAGATATCTTCCGTGCCCAAGGTGTGGATTATGTCATCGAAGGTGGTCAGACGATGAATCCTTCAACAGAAGACTTTATCAAGGCTGTTGAACAGGTCAATGCTCGCAACATTATCTTCTTGCCAAACAACAAAAATATCTTTATGGCAGCTCAGTCTGCAGCTGAAGTGCTTGAACAACCTGCTGTTGTGGTAGAAGCGCGTACAATTCCTCAAGGGTTAACGAGTCTTCTTGCCTTTGATCCAAGCAAATTAATCGAAGAAAACAAAGAACGCATGACAGCAGCCCTTGGTGATGTCGTAAGCGGTAGTGTAACAACAGCCGTTCGTGATACAACGATTGATGGCTTAGAGATTCATGAAAATGACAATCTTGGTATGGTCGATGGGAAAATCCTTGTGTCAAATCCTGACATGCACCAAACCTTGACAGAAACATTGAAACATATGTTGAACGAAGATAGTGAAATCGTGACTTTCTATGTCGGTGAAGACGGAAGCGAAGAACTTGCCAATGAAATTGCCCAAGAAATCGCAGAAGAATTTGAAGATGTTGAAGTAGAGATTCACCAAGGTCAACAACCTGTATATCCATATCTTTTCAGTGTGGAATAAAAATTAAATCGATTAAAAAGAAAGTTGATTTTGCAGCTTTCTTTTTTTATGACATTTGTCATATTTCCTAGTGACAGAAGCATCTAGCTCCGCTAACTTCAAAAGACTATAATTGAAGTATGAAATGGAGGAAGAAGAAATGAAAAATAAAATGATTGTCGCAGTGAGTTTAGTAGCAGCAGGAGTTATGACCTATCTCATGTTTTCAGGATTGGACGAGGGTTTCTACCATTTTCCTTGGGAGCTCTTTGCTGGCTTTGGAATGATGTCTTGGCTTGTCAGAGAAGGTTTGAAATTAGTCAGAGATGTGAAAAAGGAGTTTGAGGAATGAAAAAAGCAATCATCTATCTTTTTATCGGTCTGTCACTCTTGGTATGGTTAATGGAAATGTTTACAGGTTGGTTTGATCAAACCTTGCTTCGCCAATTTATTCGTGGTGCTTGGGGTTTTGGATTTATGATTTTCGTTGTTTACCCTATGGGAATGAAGTGGTTGAAAGGAGAATCTCATGACTGTGATTAAAGTTGAAAAATTGAGTAAGAAAATAAAAGACAAGGAAATCTTGCGGGACGTCTCTTTTGAAATCAACGATGGTGAATGTGTCGCCTTGATTGGACCTAACGGAGCTGGAAAGACAACCTTGATTGATTGCCTCTTGGGCGACAAGTTCATGAGCTCAGGTCGAATAGCCATTCAAGGATTTGCGCCAATCGATCCTCGATTAAAGCAGCTTGTTTCTGTCTTACCTCAAGAAAATGCAGTTGTTCAAAGCTTGAAAGTGAAAGAACTTCTATCATTTTTCAAGTCACTTTATCCCGACAGTCTTTCAGACAAAGAAATTGATGATTTGCTAAGATTTTCAGACAAGCAGAAAAATCAGCTAGCGGGCAAGTTATCTGGTGGTCAAAAACGTTTGTTTTCTTTCGTCTTGGCTTTAATAGGTCGTCCGAAAATTCTATTTTTAGACGAACCAACTGCTGCTATGGATACCTCGACACGTCAGCATTTTTGGGAAATTGTCGATCGGTTGAAGCAAAATGGTGTGACCATTGTCTATTCTTCTCACTATATCGAAGAGGTAGAGCATACGGCTGATCGCATCTTGGTCCTTCACAAGGGTCAATTGATTCGTGACACGACGCCTTATGCCATGCGTGGTGAAGAACAAGAAAAACACTTTACGGTGCCTCTAACCTATCAGGATTTTGTTAGTACCTTGACTATGGTTCAAGAGCTTGAAATCAAGCAAAATGCTCTTTCCTTCACAACCAAAGAAGCCAGTCAGGTATGGAAAGCCTTGCAAGAACAAGGTTGCACGATCGAAGAAATTGAAGTTCGCAATCGAACTCTCTTAGACAGTATCTTCGAAACGACTCAAGACTAAAGGAGATTGACGATGAAAAATATGACAAGTCTCATGAAAATGGAAATCATTCTGATGAAACGGCAGGCCGTCTACTACTTACTATCCATCGGACTCCCAAGCGTGTTTTACCTTATATTTTCTGGTATGATGTCAGAGTCAGACATTCCAGAAATCGCTCTTCAAGCCTATCTCTTTGCTATGACGGTCTTTAGTATCATGTCAAGCGCCTTTTTCAGTATTCCTAGCACACTCGAATCTGACAAGACAAACAACTGGCAAAAATTGATTCAACATTCTCCGGTTTCTATGGTAGAATACTATGTATCAAAACTGTTCAGTACTCTACTGACTTTCTTGTTATCAATTATAGTTGTCTTTTCAGTTGGTCATTTTGTCCGTGGAGTTACGCTACCTTGGCTTGACTGGTTAGTAATCGGTGTTATTTTGCTGGTCGGAAGCGTGGTCTTTATCAGCATGGGTGTCTTGGTGAGCCTGCTTCCCAGTGCTCAACTGATGACGGTTATTGGAAATATTGCCTACATTGCTTTAGCTGTCCTAGGTGGACTCTGGTTCCCTTTGAGTTCCTTCCCAGAATGGCTCCAATCCATTGGAAAATTGACTCCAACCTATCAATTGATGCAGGTCGTCTCTGCTTACTTGGAGCACCACGAGTTTAATGTTCTTTCCGCCTTGGTTGTACTAGGTTATACAGTTTTCTTTGGTGTCTTGGTTATTCAACTGAAAAAACGGATCGAGGTAAAATAAATCTATGTTGGAAAAATTAAAAAACACTCATTATATGTTTCATATTTCGCTAGTGTTTATCATCTTTCCTATAGCGGGTGTCATCGTTGGAGAGTACCCGCTTTTAACCTTGTTATGGACTCTACTATTTGTCCTAGCTTTCTATTCGGTTTTAGTCAGTCAGAATCGCACCGTGCAGTGGCTAGCTTGGTGGATCATGCTTGCCTACATTTTTTACAGTTCCGTCTGGTTAAATGTGGGCTTCGCTTGGTTTATCTTTTATTTATCAAACCTCCTCGTTTACCAACTGGATGGGATTTCTTTTCACTCTTGGCGTTTTGTCAGTTTTATTGTCTTGCAACCCTTGATTTTGACAGGGATTTATCTGGTTAATCAAGTTAGCCCCTGGCAACTGCTCTTTTTCTTGGTGACTTTTATCTTTTCTGATGCCTTTACTTTTGGTCTTTATCGAATTCGGATGACGGAAGAACTAAAAGAAGAAAAGAGAAAGCAAAATGCCAAGCTCAATCTTTTCTTGGCTGAAAATGAGCGCAATCGTATTGGTCAGGATCTCCATGACAGTCTAGGTCATACCTTTGCTATGCTTAGTGTCAAGACAGATTTGGCAATACAGTTATTGCAGATGCAGGCTTATCCACAGGCGGAAAAGGAATTAAGAGAAATACAGCAAATTAGCAAAGAATCAATGCGTGAAGTTCGAACGATTGTGGAAAATCTTAAGTCTAGAACTTTGACATCCGAACTAGAGACTGTGAAAAAGATGTTAGAAATTGCTGGCATTGAGGTGGAGACAGATAATCAACTAGATACTGCTAGCCTAACTCAGGAATTGGAGTCAACTGCTTCCATGATTTTGCTTGAGTTAGTGACCAATATTATCAAACATGCCCAAGCGTCGAAAGCTTACTTAAAATTAGAGCGAACAGGGAAAGAACTCATTCTAACGGTGAGAGATGATGGCTGTGGCTTTGTTTCTCTAAAAGGGGATGAGCTCCATACAGTCCGAGATCGTGTCCTTCCATTTTCAGGAGAGGTAAAGGTAATCAGTCAGAAGCGGCCGACTGAAGTGCAGGTTCGACTACCTTATAAGGAGAGAAACTAAGATGAAACTACTTGTTGCAGAAGATCAAAGTATGTTGCGAGATGCCATGTGCCAGTTGCTTGCCTTTCAACCAGATGTAGAATCTGTCTTACAAGCCAAGGATGGGCAAGAAGCAATCCAACTTTTAGAAAAGGAGTCCGTAGATATCGCCATTCTTGACGTAGAAATGCCTGTTAAGACAGGCCTTGAAGTCTTGGAGTGGATACGAGCAGAAAAGTTAGAAACAAAGGTGGTTGTGGTGACAACCTTCAAGCGCCCGGGTTATTTTGAACGTGCGGTCAAGGCTGGAGTGGATGCCTATGTCTTAAAAGAAAGAAGTATTGCAGATCTCATGCAAACCTTGCACACCGTCCTCGAAGGACGCAAGGAGTATTCGCCTGAATTGATGGAGGTGGTGATGACGCATCCCAATCCGTTGACAGAGCAAGAAATCGCTGTTTTAAAGGGAATCGCTCAGGGCTTGTCTAACCAAGAAATCGCAGACCAACTCTATCTATCAAATGGAACCGTCCGAAACTATGTCACCAATATTCTTTCGAAACTAGAGGCTAGTAATCGAACAGATGCAGCCAACATCGCAAAAGAATCTGGTTGGCTTTGATAAGAAGGGTTAAAAAATTCTGAAACGATAGCTTGAATCGAAGGAAATCCATACTAGAATGTAGGAGACAGATTGCCTCCTTTTTTTGTTTAGAAAAGCGGTGAAAGCTAGTGTCAAAGAGTTAAAAGATCAGAATAAAAATGAAAAATATCTTGACAATGAAAGAAAAATTGTGTTACAATAATAAACGGTACTTTTTACTTTTGGTCTCTCAAAAGTGTACAGGGACGTGCTGACAAATGTTGCAAAAGTACACACAGATGGTAGCTGTCACCAAGTGTATCATCACCAAAAATAAAAAAACACAGGAGAATGTAGATGCCTACAATTAACCAATTGGTTCGCAAACCGCGTAAATCAAAAGTAGAAAAATCTAAATCACCAGCTTTGAACGTTGGTTACAACAGTCATAAAAAAGTTCAAACAAACGTTTCTTCACCACAAAAACGTGGTGTTGCAACTCGTGTGGGAACAATGACACCTAAAAAACCTAACTCTGCCCTTCGTAAATTCGCTCGTGTACGTTTGAGCAACCTTATCGAAGTTACTGCCTACATCCCAGGTATCGGACACAACTTGCAAGAACACAGCGTGGTGCTTCTTCGTGGTGGACGTGTAAAAGACCTTCCGGGGGTACGTTACCATATCGTCCGTGGTGCACTTGATACTGCAGGTGTTAACGATCGTAAACAAGGCCGTTCTAAATACGGTACTAAACGTCCAAAAGCATAAGGAAAGGGGATAAAGAGAAATGAGTCGTAAAAATAGAGCTCCAAAACGTGACGTATTGCCAGATCCGCTTTACAATTCACAACTAGTTACTCGTCTTATCAACCGCGTTATGCTTGATGGTAAACGTGGTACAGCTGCTTCAATCGTTTACGGTGCTTTTGAGCAAATCAAAGAAGCTACTGGCAACGATGCACTTGAAGTATTTGAAACAGCTATGGAAAACATCATGCCTGTACTTGAAGTACGTGCACGTCGTGTTGGTGGATCTAACTACCAAGTCCCAGTTGAAGTTCGTCCAGAACGTCGTACAACACTTGGACTTCGTTGGTTGGTAACAATCGCTCGTCTTCGTGGTGAACACACAATGCAAGACCGTCTTGCAAAAGAAATCTTGGATGCTGCTAACAACACTGGTGCAGCAGTTAAGAAACGTGAAGACACTCACCGTATGGCTGAAGCTAACCGTGCCTTCGCACACTTCCGTTGGTAAGATAGGATACGAAAGCGTTAAGAAAGTCCCAGAGAAAATAGGGAATCAAAGCGGGTTGCGATTGCAACCAATGAGATTTATCTTTTTCTCCAGACTTTTAGCTTGAGTTCAACTAAATCATGATGCTAGGAACGGTAAGGATGCAAGGTGAAAATAGGAAACTGACGCAGTATTCGACGAATACAAGGAAGTTTATCTTTTCCACACAGCATCCCGTTCTGGCTCAAATCGGCTAGCTAACTCTAGCCTGAGTTCAATTCAACTTATCTACAAGTTGAAACCAACAAAAACAAGATAAACATTGAGAACGGGTAGGTCCTGCCTATCCGTTTTTATTAAAATCGTGTTATAATAGAATAGAAATCAAAAATAAATAGGAGAAACAAACCTCATGGCACGCGAATTTTCACTTGAAAAAACTCGTAATATCGGTATCATGGCTCACGTCGATGCCGGTAAAACAACAACTACTGAGCGTATTCTTTACTACACTGGTAAAATCCACAAAATCGGTGAAACTCACGAAGGTGCGTCACAAATGGACTGGATGGAGCAAGAGCAAGAACGTGGTATCACTATCACATCTGCTGCGACAACAGCTCAATGGAACAACCACCGCGTAAACATCATCGACACACCAGGGCACGTGGACTTCACAATTGAAGTACAACGTTCTCTTCGTGTATTGGACGGTGCGGTTACTGTTCTTGACTCACAATCAGGTGTTGAGCCTCAAACTGAAACAGTTTGGCGTCAAGCAACTGAGTACGGAGTTCCACGTATCGTATTTGCCAATAAAATGGACAAAGTCGGTGCTGACTTCCTTTACTCAGTAAGCACGCTTCACGACCGTCTTCAAGCAAACGCACACCCAATCCAATTGCCAATCGGTGCTGAAGATGATTTCCGTGGTATCATCGACTTGATCAAGATGAAAGCCGAAATCTATACAAACGACCTTGGTACAGATATCCTTGAAGAGGATATTCCAGCTGAATATCTTGAACAAGCACAAGAATACCGTGAAAAATTGATCGAAGCAGTTGCTGAAACTGATGAAGATTTGATGATGAAATACCTTGAAGGTGAAGAAATCACTAACGAAGAATTGAAAGCGGGTATCCGTAAAGCTACTATCAATGTTGAATTCTTCCCAGTATTGTGTGGTTCTGCCTTCAAAAACAAAGGGGTTCAATTGATGCTTGATGCGGTTATCGACTACCTTCCAAGCCCACTTGACATCCCAGCGATCAAAGGTGTTAACCCAGATACAGATGAAGAAGAAACTCGTCCAGCATCTGATGAAGAGCCATTTGCAGCTCTTGCCTTCAAGATCATGACAGACCCATTCGTAGGTCGTTTGACATTCTTCCGTGTTTACTCAGGTGTTCTTCAATCAGGTTCATACGTATTGAATACTTCTAAAGGTAAACGTGAACGTATCGGACGTATCCTTCAAATGCACGCTAACAGCCGTAAAGAAATCGACACTGTTTACTCAGGTGATATCGCTGCTGCCGTTGGTTTGAAAGATACGACAACTGGTGACTCATTGACTGATGAAAAAGCTAAAATCATCCTTGAATCAATCGACGTTCCAGAACCAGTTATCCAATTGATGGTTGAACCAAAATCTAAAGCAGACCAAGACAAGATGGGTATCGCTCTTCAAAAATTGGCTGAAGAAGATCCAACATTCCGCGTTGAAACAAACGTTGAAACTGGTGAAACAGTTATCTCTGGTATGGGTGAGCTTCACCTTGACGTCCTTGTTGACCGTATGCGTCGTGAGTTTAAAGTTGAAGCGAACGTAGGTGCTCCTCAAGTATCTTACCGTGAAACATTCCGCGCTTCTACTCAAGCACGTGGATTCTTCAAACGTCAGTCTGGTGGTAAAGGTCAATTTGGTGATGTATGGATTGAATTTACTCCAAACGAAGAAGGTAAAGGATTCGAATTCGAAAACGCAATCGTCGGTGGTGTGGTTCCTCGTGAATTTATCCCAGCGGTTGAAAAAGGACTTGTAGAAGCAATGGCTAACGGTGTCCTTGCAGGTTATCCAATTGTTGACGTTAAAGCTAAACTTTACGATGGTTCATACCACGATGTCGACTCATCTGAAACTGCCTTCAAGATTGCTGCATCTCTTGCACTTAAAGAAGCTGCTAAGACTGCACAACCAGCTATCCTTGAACCAATGATGCTTGTAACCATCACTGTTCCAGAAGAAAACCTTGGTGATGTTATGGGTCACGTAACTGCTCGTCGTGGACGTGTAGATGGTATGGAAGCACACGGTAACAGCCAAATCGTTCGTGCTTACGTTCCACTTGCTGAAATGTTTGGTTACGCAACAGTTCTTCGTTCAGCATCTCAAGGACGTGGTACTTTCATGATGGTATTCGACCACTACGAAGATGTACCTAAGTCAGTACAAGAAGAAATCATTAAGAAAAACAAAGGTGAAGAATAATCTGTCTTCGCAATAGAAGGAAGTCACTTAGTGGCTTCCTTTTTTATTACCTTTATTGCACGCATATTTGCTGAATATATTATGGAAATTTAGAAATTAAATGAAAATCTTGCCAACTTCCATCCCATGTACGAAGAAATTAGACTGATTTAATAAATGAAAGCAAGGAAAAGTTCCTTATTTTGATGATATGTTAATAAAAATGATAAAAAAGTTCATAAATACACTTTTAGATAGAAAATTCAGAAAATTGCTTCTTTTGTCTTGAAAATTTTTGAAAAAATGGTATGATAGTAACAAGCTATTTTTAAGAGAAGAGAAAGGGGAACAATGGAGAAAATCAGTTTAGAATCTCCTAAGACGGGGTCGGACCTAGTTTTGGAAACACTTCGCGACTTAGGAATTGATACCATATTTGGCTATCCTGG
The DNA here is from genome assembly GCA_905221415.1 of bacterium. Classification (GTDB taxonomy): domain Bacteria; phylum Bacillota; class Bacilli; order Lactobacillales; family Streptococcaceae; genus Streptococcus. Next base: position 135,126 of record CAJNDC010000001.1, on the reverse strand, counting down.
TGGTGCAGTCTTGCCTTTATATGATGCTATCTATAATTTCAAAGGCATTCGCCACATCTTAGGCCGTCATGAACAGGGGTGTTTGCATGAAGCTGAAGGTTATGCCAAATCAACTGGAAAGTTGGGTGTTGCTGTCGTCACGAGTGGACCGGGAGCTACAAATGCCGTTACAGGGATTGCAGATGCCATGAGTGATAGCGTTCCCCTTTTGGTCTTTACAGGTCAGGTGGCGCGTGCTGGGATTGGGAAAGATGCCTTTCAGGAAGCAGACATCGTGGGTATTACCATGCCCATTACCAAGTATAACTACCAAGTCCGTGAGACAGCGGACATTCCACGTATCATCACCGAAGCTGTCCATATCGCAACTACAGGTCGTCCAGGGCCAGTTGTGATTGACTTGCCAAAGGATGTATCTGCCTTAGAGACAGACTTCATCTATTCACCAGAGGTAAATTTACCAAGCTATCAACCAACGCTTGATCCGAATGACATGCAAATCAAGAAAATCTTGAAGCAATTGTCAAAAGCCAAGAAACCTGTTTTGTTAGCAGGGGGCGGTATCAGCTATGCAGAAGCAGCTACAGAACTCAATGAGTTTGCTGAACGTTACCAAATTCCAGTGGTGACCAGTCTTTTAGGGCAAGGTACGATTGCGACAAGCCATCCGCTCTTCCTAGGAATGGGGGGCATGCACGGGTCTTTCGCGGCCAACATTGCCATGACTGAAGCGGACTTTATGATTAGTATTGGTTGCCGTTTCGATGACCGCTTGACTGGAAATCCTAAGACCTTTGCGAAGAATGCTAAGGTTGCTCACATTGATATTGACCCAGCTGAGATTGGCAAGATTATCAGTGCAGATATTCCAGTGGTCGGGGACGCTAAGAAAGCCTTGCAGATGCTTTTAGCAGAACCAACTGTTCATAACAATACTGAAAAGTGGATTGACAAAGTTACTAAGGACAAGAATCGCGTTCGTTCTTATGATAAGAAAGAACGTGTGGTTCAACCGCAGGCAGTAATCGAACGCATCGGTGAGTTGACGAATGGAGATGCCATTGTTGTCACAGACGTAGGACAACATCAAATGTGGACAGCTCAGTATTATCCTTACCAAAATGAGCGTCAATTAGTCACTTCAGGTGGTTTGGGTACCATGGGATTCGGAGTTCCTGCAGCTATCGGAGCCAAGATTGCCAATCCAGAAAAAGAAGTTATCCTTTTTGTCGGTGATGGTGGCTTCCAAATGACCAACCAAGAGCTGGCTATCCTAAACATCTACAAGGTGCCGATTAAGGTTGTCATGTTGAATAACCACTCACTAGGAATGGTTCGTCAGTGGCAAGAATCCTTCTATGAGGGTAGAACTTCAGAGTCAGTCTTTGACACTCTCCCTGACTTCCAGCTGATGGCACAGGCCTACGGTATCAAAAACTATAAATTTGATAATCCAGAGACGATAGAGAAGGATTTAGAAGTCATTCTGGAGGATGTGCCGATGTTTATCGAGGTGGATATTTCTCGTAAGGAACAGGTTTTACCAATGGTACCAGCCGGTAAGAGCAATCATGAGATGTTGGGGGTGAAGTTCCATGCGTAGAATGTTAACAGCAAAACTACAAAATCGCTCAGGAGTCCTCAATCGTTTTACAGGTGTCCTTTCACGTCGTCAAGTCAATATTGAGAGTATCTCAGTTGGTGCGACGGAGAACCCCAATGTATCTCGCATTACCATCATTATCGATGTAGCTTCACACGATGAAGTAGAGCAAATTATCAAGCAACTCAATCGTCAGATTGATGTGATTCGCATTCGAGATATCACAGACAAACCGCACTTGGAGCGCGAAGTTATCCTAGTGAAGATTGCGGCACCAGCTGAAAAGCGTGCGGAAATCTTGGCCATTATCCAACCTTTCCGTGCAACAGTGGTGGATGTGGCGCCAAGCTCAATCACTATTCAGATGACTGGGAATGCTGAAAAGAGTGAAGCTTTATTGCGAGTGATTCGACCATATGGTATTAAAAATATCGCTCGTACGGGTGCGACTGGATTTACCCGTGATTAAAAATCCTACTTAAATTTGTTAAACCAGCCTATAAGGCAATAAAAATAGAAAAGAGAGAAAAACTATGGCAGTTCAAATGGAATACGAAAAAGATGTTAAAGTAGCAGCGCTTGACGGTAAAAAAATCGCTGTAATCGGTTATGGTTCACAAGGACATGCGCATGCGCAAAACTTGCGCGATTCAGGTCGTGATGTCATCATCGGTGTGCGTCCAGGTAAATCTTTTGACAAAGCAAAAGAAGATGGATTTGACACTTACACAGTAGCAGAAGCAACTAAATTGGCTGACGTTATCATGATCTTGGCACCAGACGAAATCCAACAAGAATTGTATGAAGCAGAAATTGCTCCAAACTTGGAAGCTGGAAATGCAGTTGGATTTGCTCATGGTTTCAACATCCACTTTGAATTTATCAAAGTTCCTGCAGATGTAGATGTCTTCATGTGTGCTCCTAAAGGACCAGGACACTTGGTACGTCGTACTTACGAAGAAGGTTTTGGTGTTCCAGCTCTTTATGCAGTCTACCAAGACGCTACAGGAAATGCTAAAAATATTGCTATGGACTGGTGTAAAGGTGTTGGAGCAGCTCGTGTTGGTTTGCTTGAAACAACTTACAAAGAAGAAACTGAAGAAGATTTGTTTGGTGAACAAGCCGTACTTTGTGGTGGTTTAACTGCCCTTATCGAAGCAGGTTTTGAAGTCTTGACAGAAGCAGGATACGCCCCAGAATTGGCTTATTTTGAAGTTCTTCATGAAATGAAATTGATCGTTGACTTGATCTATGAAGGTGGATTCAAGAAAATGCGTCAATCTATTTCAAACACTGCTGAATACGGTGACTATGTATCAGGCCCACGTGTGATTACTGAGCAAGTCAAAGAAAATATGAAAGCTGTTTTGGCAGATATCCAAAATGGTAAATTTGCAAATGACTTTGTAAATGACTACAAGGCTGGACGTCCAAAATTGACTGCTTACCGTAAACAAGCAGCTAACCTTGAAATTGAAAAAGTTGGTGCTGAATTGCGTAAAGCAATGCCATTCGTTGGTAAAAATGACGACGACGCATTCAAAATCTACAACTAATTCTTGTGAAGAAAAACAGAAGGCGAGTTGGGGGTACCTAACTCGCTTTTTATCTTAAACAGTATTTGAGGAGGAGACAATGCTAAGTGCAAAAGACGTGGTGAAAGCCCACAAAGTATTGAGTGGTGTAGTAGTCAATACTCCGCTTGATTATGATCATTATTTATCAGAGAAGTATGATGCTAAGATTTATTTGAAGAAGGAGAATGCCCAGCGTGTTCGTTCCTTTAAGATTCGCGGAGCCTATTATGCCATTTCTCAACTATCAAAAGAAGAACGTGAGCGTGGTGTAGTCTGTGCCTCTGCAGGAAATCACGCTCAAGGTGTCGCCTATACTTGTAATGAGATGAAGATTCCTGCAACCATCTTTATGCCCATCACAACACCGCAACAAAAGATTGGACAGGTCCGCTTTTTTGGTGGAGACTTCGTGACCATTAAACTAGTTGGAGATACCTTTGATGCCTCAGCTAAAGCAGCTCAAGAATTTACAGTTTCTGAAAGCCGCACCTTTATTGATCCCTTTGATGATGCTCATGTCCAAGCAGGTCAAGGGACTGTCGCCTATGAAATTCTTGAAGAAGCTCGTAAAGAGTCTATCGATTTTGATACAGTACTCGTGCCAGTAGGCGGTGGCGGACTGATTGCAGGGGTTTCGACCTATATCAAAGAAACTAATCCCGCTATCGAAGTAATTGGTGTAGAAGCCAATGGTGCCCGTTCGATGAAGGCAGCCTTTGAAGCTGGAGGACCAGTTAAACTCAAAGAAATTGATAAGTTCGCTGATGGGATAGCCGTACAGAAGGTTGGACGATTAACCTATGAAGCGACCCGTCAGAATGTTGAAACGCTGATTGGGGTGGACGAGGGATTGATTTCTGAAACCTTGATTGATCTTTATTCCAAGCAAGGAATTGTAGCGGAACCAGCTGGGGCTGCTAGTGTTGCAGCCTTGGAAGTTTTATCAGACTATATCAAAGGAAAGACGATTTGTTGTATCATTTCTGGAGGAAATAACGATATCAACCGTATGCCAGAGATGGAAGAACGTGCCTTGATTTACGATGGAATCAAGCATTACTTTGTAGTGAATTTCCCACAACGTCCAGGAGCTCTACGAGAGTTTGTAAATGACATTTTGGGGCCAAATGATGACATCACTCGTTTTGAATATATCAAACGAGCAAGTAAGGGGACGGGTCCTGTATTGATTGGGATTGCTCTTGCCAATAAGCATGATTATGCTGGATTGATTCATCGAATGGAAAAGTTTGACCCGTCTTATATTAATTTGAATGGAAATGAAACACTGTATAATATGCTAGTTTAAACTAAAATAAAATTATTATCATATTATTTGCGTAATGATAACGATGGTGTTATAATGAGGGTGATGAAAGGGGGAGATTCCCATGGTTTTACAAATTTTACTTGTTGTATTGATTTTAGTGGTGATTGCATCAGTGATTACGATTAGTTCTGTATATGTGGTACGACAACAATCTGTCGCTATTATAGAACGCTTTGGTAAATACCAAAAGTTGAGCAATAGTGGTATTCATTTGCGGGCTCCCTTTGGGATTGATAGAATTGCAGCAAGAGTACAACTACGCTTGTTGCAGAGTGAAATCGTTGTAGAGACAAAGACGCAAGATAATGTATTTGTAACGATGAATGTGGCAACTCAGTATCGAGTGAATGAAAACAATGTCACAGATGCCTATTATAAATTGATGCGTCCAGAAGCCCAAATCAAATCCTATATTGAGGATGCTTTGCGTTCATCTGTACCAAAGTTAACCCTAGATGAGTTGTTTGAGAAGAAGGATGAAATCGCCTTAGAAGTTCAAAAACAAGTGGCAGAAGAAATGTCTACGTATGGGTATATCATTGTCAAAACGCTGATTACTAAGGTTGAACCTGATGCTGAAGTAAAACAATCAATGAATGAAATCAATGCAGCTCAGCGTAAGAGAGTTGCAGCGCAAGAACTTGCTGAAGCAGATAAGATTAAGATCGTGACCGCAGCAGAAGCAGAAGCAGAAAAAGATCGCCTACATGGTGTAGGGATTGCAGAACAGCGTAAAGCGATTGTTGACGGACTGGCTGATTCTATCAAAGAGTTAAAGGGAGCTAATGTTGAGCTAACTGAAGAACAAATCATGTCTATCCTATTAACGAACCAGTATTTAGACACGTTGAATAATTTTGCAGAAAAAGAAGGAAATAATACAATCTTCCTACCAGCAAATCCTAATGGAGTTGAGGATATAAGAACTCATATATTATCGGCTTTAAAAGCTAAATAAAAATATGCAGAATAATATAGTTGTGACGAATATATGTTTTTTTATTGACAGATGAAATAAAAACGTATACAATTAGGAATTGTAAAGAATAATTCAGGAGAAGAACATGGTTAAGTCAAACTTTGAAAAGGTAGAAGCAGTTGTTGGCTGGGTTCGTGATAAGAAGATCACAGGTTACCGTATCTCTAAAGAAACGAATGCGCGTGAAATGTCTATCATTGCTCTAGCACAAGGACGCGCAAAAGTTAAAAATATTTCATTTGAAACAGCTCTTAGTTTAATCGATTTCTATGAAAAAAATCATGAAAAATTTGAAGATTGAACTGTGGTTACAGGCAGATTCCTGAATCGAGTCTGCCTTTTCTTTACAATTTTAAACTAAAAAGACTGCATTCTGTATGCAGTCTTTATTTATTAGTTGAGATAACGCTGAAGGAATTCTTTTGTCCGTTCTTCTTTAGGGTTTGTGAAGAGTTCTTCAGGTTTACCTTCTTCTGCAATGATTCCCTTGTCCATGAAGATGACACGATGGGAAACATCGCGAGCAAATTCCATTTCGTGGGTTACAACAATCATGGTCAAGCCTTCTTGAGCTAGGTCCTGCATAATTTTGAGGACTTCTCCGACCATTTCGGGGTCAAGGGCAGATGTAGGTTCGTCAAAGAGAATGGCGTCAGGATTCATGGAGAGTGCACGAGCGATGGCTACACGTTGCTTTTGTCCACCTGAAAGTTGTTTAGGCTTGGCTTGCCAGTAACGTTCTCCCATACCAACTTTTTCGAGATTCTCTTTGGCAATTTTTTCAGCTTCAGAGTGGTCGCGTTTGAGTACAGTAGTTTGGGCAACGATAGTATTTTCAAGGACATTCAGATTTTCAAAGAGATTGAAAGATTGGAAAACCATACCGAGCTTTTCACGATAATGGGTGAGGTTATAGCCTTTTTCCAGGACATTTTCTCCGCGATAGAGAATCTCTCCTCCTGTAGGTGTTTCTAGTAAATTAATCGAACGAAGGAAGGTTGATTTTCCGCTTCCTGAGCTTCCGATGATGGAAATAACCTCTCCTTTATGGACGGTGAGAGAAATGTCTTTTAGCACTTCATTTTGTCCATAGGATTTTTTTAGGTGTTTGATTTCAAGGATTGGTTGTGTCATTTTTTCAAATCCCCCGTTTGCATTTGGTTGGCACCTGTAGTGTAAGTGTCCATGTCCATATAGCGTTCGATAAAACGTAGGACACGGGTCACAGTGAAGGTGAGGACAAAGTAAATCACTGCAATGATGGTAAAGGTCTGGAAGTATTGATAGGTTTGAGTCGCTACAGTATTTCCTGAGAAATAAAGCTCGACAACTGAAATAACGTTCAATACAGAGGTATCTTTGATATTGATGACAAACTCATTACCAGTAGCAGGTAGAATATTACGGACAACCTGAGGAAGGACAATCTTACGCATGGTTTGATTGTGGGTCATACCAAGAGCGGTTGCAGCTTCGAACTGTCCCTTGTCAACTGCTAGAATACCACCACGAACGATTTCTGTCATGTAGGCGCCTGTGTTGATTGAGACGATAAAGATAGCAGCCAGTGTCCGGTCGAGATTGATACCGAAAGCTTGAGCAGTTCCATAGTAGATAACCATGGATTGAACAATCATCGGTGTACCACGGAAGATTTCAATATAGACATTGAGGATCCAACCGACTAGTTTTTGTAGGCTGTAAATGGCTTTGTTTTCCGAGAGAGGAGCAGTACGGAAGACACCAATGGCAAGACCGATAATGAGACCTACGATAGTTCCGATAATGGAGATTAAGAGTGTGATACCAGCACCACGCACGAGCTGTTGCCAGTTTTCAGAAAGAATTTTAGCAACTTGGCTGAAGAAATTACTGCTACTTTCTTCAGTTGTTGTGGCTTCGGCAGGTTGCTCCTGAATCATACGATCCATGAGGGCTACTTGCTCATCCTTAGAGATGGTTTCAATACTCGCATTGATTTGGCTGATACGACTGTCATCTTTACGAAGTCCAATGGCGATAGCTGTATCTTCTTCGCCAGTTTTGAAACCTGGTTGGGGTTGGATCATTTTGAGCTTAGCGTTAGCAGACTCAGCAGTCAGTGCTTCAGGTCGTTCAGAAACATAGGCATCAATAACACCAGCCTCCAGAGCTTGACGCATCTGAGCGAAGTCCCCCATAGCTGTTTCTTTTTTGGCACCTGGAATTTGAGAAATCAAGTCATAAAGGTAAACACCTTGTTGAGACGTGATTTTTGCTCCGCTAAAGTCCTCTAAAGATTTGGCATTCGCGTAGGCAGAGTCCTTTTTTACTAATAGAACCGGTTCGCTAGTATAGTAACTGCTTGAAAAAGCAATTTCTTGTTTGCGTTCAGCAGTTGGGCTCATACCAGCAATGATCATATCGATTTTACCAGAAGTAAGGGCTGGAACAAGTCCTTCCCACTTGGTTTTCACGACCAAAGGTTCCTTACCTAGATCTTTGGCAATTTTTTTAGCGATTTGAACATCGTAGCCGTTGGCATATTGGTTGGTACCGTCGATTTTGACGGCGCCGTTACTATCGTCGTCTTGGGTCCAGTTGAAGGGAGCGTAAGCTGCCTCCATCCCGATGCGTAAATATTCGTCGGCTTGGACTTGGCTAACCAGTCCTAATGTAAGGGCTAGGCTAGCAAGGATAGATAAGCATAATTTTTTCATGTTTTCTCCTATTTCTAGTCTAAAAATGACTTCTCTCTATTGTATCTAAAAATGGTGAGATTTTCAATACAAGTAAGCCTTTACTTATAAAAAATGATATAATGGTGAAAAGATTTGAAAGGGAATCAATTATGAAAAAAAGATGGCTGGTGACTTTGGTATTTGCTTGTTTATTATTTATACCGAGCCTAGTTTTTGCAGTAGACTTTGATATCTTATCCTATCAGGGTAATCTGAATATTCATGCAGATAATACTGCAATTTTTAAGGAAACAATCACCTACCGTTTTGGAGATGATTATAATGGTCAGCTAGTTGGACTGGGAAAAGCTGGGAAAATGCCAGAAGGATTTGACATTGATCCCGACCCGACCGTTCAGGTGTCGAAAAATGGGCAAATTATTCAAAATGTTTCCTTTTACACTATGGAGGAAGAGGACGGCTACAAGGTAAAAATTTACAATGCTGGATATGCCGGAGATACTGTTCGGGTGACAGTTACCTGGAAACTAACAAACCTTCTCTTCTTATACGGGGATATAGCGGAGTTAAATTGGCAACCCTTGACAGATAGTTCTGGAGATATTAAAGAGTTTGAGTTCAAGGTCAGCTCTGAAAATCCAGCAGAGAAACTCTATTTCCATACAGGAAAACTCTTTAAGGAAGCTAGTGTCAAAAAGGTAAATGATTTCTACCAGGTCAAGATGAAAGATCTTCCGAGAAATCGTCAGGTGGAACTACATGCTTACTGGCCGAGAAGTGCTTTTTCAGAAGCTCCAGATCAAGGATTAGAGGAAGAACGTTTAACGGATTTTAACCGGATTGAAAGCAATATAGCGACAGAAAAAGCGCAAAGTGAGATTATGATGAAATGGGTGTTCCCTGTCATTTTTATGAGTCTCTTGCTTTTAGTTCCTCTCTTCTATAGGATGTTTCGTCAGAGTACAAGCATAAAAAAGGTCTTTCCAAAAGATCACAGGCTTTATGATCCACCGATGGATTTGCCTCCAATGGTTCTAGCAGAAGCAGTGTATTCAACTTCCTTAGAGGAAGTCAATCCCCTAAACAAATCAGGGTTTGGTAAATTTACTTTTGAACGTTTGATTCAGGCAACCTTATTGGATTTAGTCGATCGAGGTCATTTATCTATTTTTCAAGGGGATGAGGAACCTTATGTGCGCATTATCAGTGAAAAGGGTTTGTCCAATTTTGAGAAGGAATGTCTTCGCATGACTTTGTCAAATAAGAAAGAATTGGCTATTTCAGAGCTCTTCCCTGATTACCAAGTTTCATCTTCCCTTTATCGTGGTGCCAAAGAGTCAGATGAAAAACATATCCGAGAAACAGGCTTGCGCCTCAAACGCTCCTTTGAAGGAAGACTTCAACGCATTCAGTCTTGTGTCAAGGATAAGGTCCATGTACTTCGTATCCCAAGCTACTATCGTCCCTTGACAAGCGAGGAACGCCGTCTTGCTCTTGGGATGCGAGTTTGTTCAGCCATAACGGCTCTAGGTGGACTGCTTTTCTTTTACTATAGCTGGAAAACACATGGCTTCTTTTCGATCCCATTTCTACTCTTAGGATTGACAGGATTAGGGGCTAGTTTCTGGGTTTACCTTGTCACGCGAGGGGCCTATCGCGATGGAGTTCTAACAGAGGAAGGAGCGGAAATCTTCTATCTCTGGACGAGTTTTGAAAATATGCTTCGCGACATCGCTCATCTGGATCAAGCCGAGCTAGAGAGCATCGTCCTTTGGAACCGTCTGCTGGTCTATGCGACTCTCTTTGGTTATGCCAAGAAGGTGAGCAAGTTAATGAAAGTCCGCCATATTCAGCTTGAAAATCCAGATTTGAATCTTTATGTAGCCTATGGTTGGCACTCACAGTTCTACACCTCAACTGCGCAAATCAAGCAATACACAGCTGTCGCAAATACAGCTAGCAATTACTCTGTATCTTCTGGAAGTGGTTCTTCAGGAGGAGGATTCTCAGGAGGCGGAGGCGGTGGTAGCATCGGCGCCTTCTAAAAAATCTATCGCAACATCCAAAATTATGCTATAATAGAGGACAGAAAAAGGAGTAATGTATGTATTTTATTGAAATTTTGAAGTCAATCTTTTTTGGGATTGTTGAAGGAATTACAGAATGGTTGCCCATTTCAAGTACAGGACACTTGATCTTGGTTGAAGAATTTGTACAATACAAGGATCAAAATGAAGCCTTCATGTCTATGTTTAATGTTGTCATTCAGCTTGGTGCCATTTTAGCAGTTATGGTCATTTACTTCAACAAGCTTAATCCCTTCAAACCTGGTAAAACTAAAGTTGAAGTTCGTAGAACTTGGCAATTGTGGTCAAAAGTCTTCGTTGCGACCTTGCCTTTGCTATTAGTCTTTAAATTAGATGATTGGTTTGATGCCAACTTCCATAACATGGTTTCAGTTGCGGTCATGTTGATTATCTATGGGGTTGCCTTTATCTATCTTGAAAAACGAAATAAGGCGCAAGCCATTGAACCAACAGTAACAGAGCTAGACAAGTTGCCTTATAAAACAGCTCTTTACATCGGACTCTTCCAAGTCCTCGCCCTCTTCCCAGGAACGAGCCGTTCAGGTGCGACGATTGTCGGTGGTTTGTTAAATGGAACGAGTCGCTCTGTCGTAACTGAGTTTACCTTCTATCTTGGGATTCCCGTTATGTTCGGAGCCAGCGCTTTAAAGATTTTCAAATTTATAAAAGCAGGTCAACTCTTGAGTTTTGGCCAACTATTCTTGCTTTTGGTTGCTATGGGAGTAGCCTTCGCGGTCAGCATGGTTGCTATTCGCTTCTTGACTGGCTATGTGAAGAAGCACGACTTTACCCTCTTTGGTAAATACCGTATCGTACTCGGTAGTGTCTTGTTGCTCTATAGTTTTGTGCGTTTGTTTGTATAAGTTGAAAATAGAACAAAATAGGATAGTTCCCCAAAAAAACATTTGGGGAACTATCCTATTTTTTTAATTGTTTAGCTTATTTTTTATTACCTTATTATATCACCTTGTCCTACGTTTATCCAAGGCTTTAAAAGTAAACGAAAAGATTGTATTTAATTTGATTGACTTAAAATTTCTTGGATCAAAGATTCATCAAAAATATCTAAGCCGATGGATTGAAGCATAAATTGTAAAAAATAGATACGATCAACTATTTTTTCGGAAGAATTTTCAAAAATACTCCCTTCTACCCAAAAGTTAGTCAAAAGCAAGATTGTCTCGGCCACTTCATTAGGGAAGGGAATGGGTTGAATGGACTGATCTTCTATTCCTTTTTTTATAATATCTGCAATAAGGGGAGTTCCTATACGCAGATTGTAACGGATAGTAGTCAGCATGAACTCTGCATCAAGAGGCGCGTGATTCAACATTTCGTAGTTAGTTTTCTGACTTTTTAAACTAAACTGAAAGATTTCTTTGAGCTGTTCTCTTCCAGTTAAATGACTGGTGGATTCAAGCCAGTCTAGCAATTCCTTTTCCATCAATTGATAACGCTGTTTTAAAACTGCAAAAAGAATTTCATCTTTTGATTGAAAATGGTGATAAATGGCTCCTTTTGAAATACTAGCTGTTTGCGCTATGTTTTGTATACTTGTTTTTTCATAGCCGTTGTGAATAAAGAGCTGTGTAGCTGTTGATAAAATTTTTTCAATCATTGCTTGAGATTTTTCTGTTTTTGCGACCATTGAGTTCCTTCTCTCTGTTTTATTAAATTTATTTTATCAAAAAAAGAAGAAAAGGTAATATTTGAGCGTTTAACAAGCCTCCTTCTTAAGAAAACCACTCTACTTTTTTAATTTTGCTTCTATATGTTTGATGTGATACAAGTTTGAGAGAGCTGAAATCCCACCGATGGCCATTATTCCTAAACCATTCCGAGGACTAAACAAAGTAGTGATGAGCCCACCAGTGATTGTAGCATACCCACATTTCACTCCCAAACGAGAAAGTCGGATACCACTCTCTCCTTGTGATAATCGATCAAACAGTTTTTTTTGCAGTTTTATTTGCTTTTTTATTTGCTTTTGAATGGTTTCGTGATGACGTATTTGTTGTTGACGTACTCGTTGATTTTGTTTTTCAATAGAATCGATTGTTTTTTCTAGCATAGTTTTTTTCATGTTAAGTCCTTTCTCAAAAACCGACCGGTCGGTACTTTTATATTTTCTAGTTTAACAAATAAAAATGAAGGTGTCAACCCCTACCACTTATGAGAAAAAGTTTTTTTTACTAGGAACTATTTGAAATCTATCTCACATTTTTAGTTTTAAGTGTTAGAGTTAATACTTAATTAAGACCAACTGTTCCTTTTCATTAATAAACTGTCAAAAAAGATTGTAGTCCAAGTTTATGCGTGGGAATGTTGATTGAAAATTATAGTATATATCCAGTACAAATGTGGTAGGGCATCAAACTAAACTATATTTCCCAAAAGCATTCAGTTTTCTAGTAAAAGAGAGAGGGAATAAGAGGAAGAAGCTTTCTTGAATTAGGAATTTTTAGAGTCTAAAAGGGGAATAATACTGATACAGCCTGCTGCATGTTGGTCAGCAATTTAGGATAGTACCTATGACTGTTTTAGTGGTTAGCTATGACGCTCTAAGAATTATTTTTAAAAAACAGAATGAGGCTGAAACACTTTTGTTTCAACCTCATTTGATTTAAAGCAATGCCCCCCTTCGAGGATTTAAAATCCTGTCACCGTAATTCCTAGTAAACGGATACCTTTTTCTTTTTCAGCTAGCTCTTCGTAGAGTTGAAGGGCAGTTTGAGAAATCTGACTAGCGTCCTGTGTTGCTTGTGGGAGGCTTTTTCGTCTAGTTAGAGTAGAGAAGTCAGCATATCGTATTTTTAGGATAATGATTTTTCCAGCTTTGCCTTGTTGGCTGAGATTGTGAGCTACCTTTTCTGAGAGAAGAGTCAGCTCTTTTTTGATGTCTTCTTCTACGTGTAGGATTTTTCCGTAGGTTTTTTCCTTGCCAATAGACTTGCGAATACGATTGGCCTTGACCGGTGAATTATGAATGCCCCTAGCCTTTCGATAAAGATCAAAACCGAGTCTGCCAAACCGATCGATTAAAGTGACTTCTGAGACATCCAATAAGTCTGCGCCAGTATAAATGCCCATTTCATGAAGGCGTTCAACTGTTTTTTTGCCTACGCCATGGAATTTAGCAATGTCCATTTGTTTGAGAAAGTCTTGGGCCTGATCTGGGAGAATCACTGTCAAACCATGTGGTTTTTGATAGTCACTAGCCATCTTAGCTAGGAATTTGTTATAAGAGACGCCTGCAGAAGCAGTCAGATGTAGCTCCTGCCAGATATCTTGTTGGATGAGGCGGGCTATTTTGACAGCTGACTTGATACCGAGTTTATTTTCCGTTACATCCAAGTATGCCTCGTCAATACTCATAGGTTCGATCAAATCAGTGTAGCGTTTAAAAATAGCACGAATCTCAAGTCCCACAGTCTTATACTTTTCATAATTTCCTGAGATAAAGATAGCTTGGGGACAGCGCTCATAAGCTTCTTTAGAGCTCATGGCTGAATGAACGCCAAAAGCTCGTGCCTCGTAGCTACAGGTAGAAACGACACCTCGACCCCCTGTTTGTCTGGGGTCGCTCCCAATGATGACAGGTTTGCCCTTTAACTTGGGATTATCTCTGATTTCCACCGCAGCAAAAAAGGCATCCATGTCGATATGGATGATTTTTCTGGACAAATCATTTATCAATGGAAATATGAGCATTCCAATCCCTTTCTAGAGTCATTTTCTATTTATTATACCCTTTTTTCTGAAAAAATGGGAAAGTTCAACCTGACTTTCAAAAATATAATACAGATTAGAGCAAAAAAGGGGGCTGTATTATAAAAGAAAGCGCTAAAAAGGCTGTTTTCTTCTTGTTGAAATCGGTTACTGTGTGGTATACTTGATTTATGAATGTAACAGATAGTTGTTACTAGAAAGAAAAATGAGGACATTAACATGGTTGTTAAGACAGTTGTTGAAGCGCAAGATATTTTTGATAAAGCTTGGGAAGGCTTCAAAGGCGTAGATTGGAAAGAAAAAGCAAGTATTTCTCGCTTCGTTCAAGCTAACTACACACCTTACGATGGAGATGAAAGTTTCCTTGCTGGCCCAACAGAACGTTCGCTTCACATCAAAAAAATCGTAGAAGAAACAAAAGCACACTACGAAGAAACTCGTTTCCCAATGGACACTAGTCCAACATCTATTGCTGATATTCCTGCTGGATTTATCGACAAAGAAAACGAATTGATCTTCGGTATCCAAAACGATGAACTCTTCAAATTGAATTTCATGCCAAAAGGTGGTATCCGTATGGCTGAAACTACTTTGAAAGAAAATGGATACGAACCAGATCCAGCTGTTCATGAAATCTTCACAAAATACGTAACAACAGTTAACGACGGTATTTTCCGCGCTTACACTTCAAATATCCGTCGTGCTCGTCACGCTCACACTGTAACTGGCCTTCCAGATGCTTACTCACGTGGACGTATCATCGGTGTTTACGCACGTCTTGCTCTTTACGGTGCAGACTACTTGATGCAAGAAAAAGTAAACGATTGGAATGCAATTAAAGAAATTGATGAAGAAACAATCCGTCTTCGCGAAGAAGTAAACCTTCAATACCAAGCATTGCAACAAGTTGTTCGCTTGGGTGACCTTTACGGTGTTGACGTTCGCAAACCAGCGATGAACGTCAAAGAAGCTATCCAATGGGTGAACATCGCCTTCATGGCTGTCTGCCGTGTTATCAACGGTGCCGCTACATCTCTAGGTCGTGTACCAATCGTGCTTGACATCTTTGCAGAACGTGACCTTGCTCGTGGTACATTTACTGAATCAGAAATCCAAGAATTCGTTGATGATTTCGTTATGAAACTTCGTACAGTTAAATTTGCTCGTACAAAAGCTTATGACCAATTGTACTCAGGTGACCCAACCTTCATCACAACTTCTATGGCTGGTATGGGTAACGACGGTCGTCACCGTGTTACTAAGATGGACTACCGTTTCTTGAACACTCTTGACAATATCGGTAACTCTCCAGAACCAAACTTGACAGTTCTTTGGACTGATAAATTGCCATACAACTTCCGTCGCTACTGTATGCACATGAGCCACAAACACTCTTCTATCCAATACGAAGGTGTAACAACAATGGCTAAAGACGGATATGGTGAAATGAGCTGTATCTCATGCTGTGTGTCACCACTTGACCCAGAAAATGAAGAACAACGCCACAACATCCAGTACTTCGGTGCTCGTGTTAACGTATTGAAAGCCCTTCTTACTGGTTTGAACGGTGGTTACGACGATGTTCACAAAGACTACAAGGTATTTGACATCGAACCAATCCGTGACGAAGTTCTTGAATTCGAATCAGTTAAAGCGAACTTTGAAAAATCTCTTGACTGGTTGACTGACACTTACGTAGATGCTTTGAACATCATCCACTACATGACTGATAAGTACAACTACGAAGCGGTTCAAATGGCCTTCTTGCCAACTAAACAACGTGCTAACATGGGATTCGGTATCTGTGGATTTGCCAATACTGTTGACACATTGTCAGCAATCAAGTACGCTACAGTTAAACCAATCCGTGACGAGGATGGCTACATCTACGATTACGAAACAATCGGTGAATACCCACGTTGGGGTGAAGATGACCCACGTTCAAACGAATTGGCAGAATGGTTGATTGAAGCTTACACAACTCGTCTACGTAGCCACAAACTCTACAAGAACGCAGAAGCTACAGTATCACTTTTGACCATCACATCTAACGTTGCTTACTCTAAACAAACTGGTAACTCACCAGTCCACAAAGGTGTATACCTCAACGAAGATGGTTCTGTGAACTTGTCTAAACTTGAATTCTTCTCACCAGGTGCTAACCCATCTAACAAAGCTAAAGGTGGATGGTTGCAAAACTTGAACTCACTTGCTAGCCTTGACTTTGGTTATGCAGCTGATGGTATCTCATTGACAACTCAAGTTTCACCTCGTGCTCTTGGTAAAACTCGTGACGAACAAGTGGATAACTTAGTAACAATCCTTGATGGTTACTTCGAAAACGGTGGACAACACTGTAACTTGAACGTTATGGACTTGAAAGATGTTTATGACAAGATTATGAATGGCGAAGATGTCATCGTTCGTATCTCAGGATACTGTGTAAACACTAAATACCTCACACCAGAACAAAAAACTGAATTGACACAACGTGTCTTCCACGAAGTTCTTTCAATGGATGATGCATTGAGCTAAGATTTTAAATTAAATAGAAAAGGCCAGTTGGAAACGACTGGCTTTTTGCGTTCTTGAAAAATTTTAAAAAATAGTCAAATTTAGTCAAAAAGTTATTGACTTTTACTGACTAATGTGATATAGTAGAAACATAAGGAAAATGACTTCCTTAGAAAAACTCATTTTCAATGATTCTATTTCTTGAAAATGTATAATAGATACCCTAGAAAGGGGTGAGGCCTATGTTAAATCTAACAGACTTTGAAAAGAAAATGATAAAAGGCTTATTTAAAAAAGAAAAACCAGAAGTTATTCTTAGGGTAGCAAGTTAGCTAGTCTAAAATTTTTAAAACAAAGGTCAAAGATAGTCAATATCAGAGATCGCATCTAATTAAGAATAAACGAGGTAAAGAATATGAACAACAACTTTAATAACTTTAACAACATGGATGATTTATTTAACCAATTGATGGGTGGCATGCGAGGATACAGTTCTGAGAACCGTCGCTACTTGATTAATGGACGAGAAGTGACACCTGAGGAATTCGCTCACTATCGTGCAACTGGTCAATTACCAGGAAATGCAGAATCTGAGGTGCAAATGCAACAACACGCTTCAGGTATGAAACAAGACGGTGTCCTTGCTAAGCTAGGTCGTAACTTGACAGCAGAAGCTCGTGAGGGCAAGTTGGATCCTGTTATCGGACGAAACAAGGAAATTCAAGAAACAGCTGAAATCCTCTCACGTCGTACGAAAAATAATCCTGTTCTAGTCGGAGATGCAGGTGTTGGTAAGACAGCCGTTGTCGAAGGTCTAGCACAAGCGATTGTGAATGGAGATGTTCCAGCTGCTATTAAGAACAAGGAAATCATTTCTATTGATATCTCAGGTCTTGAGGCTGGTACTCAATACCGTGGTAGCTTTGAAGAAAATGTTCAAAACTTAGTCAATGAAGTAAAAGAAGCAGGAAATATTATCCTCTTCTTTGATGAAATTCACCAAATCCTTGGCGCTGGCTCAATCGGAGGTGAAAGTGGTTCTAAAGGTCTTGCGGATATTCTCAAACCAGCTCTCTCTCGAGGTGAGTTGACCGTTATTGGGGCAACGACTCAAGACGAATACCGTAACACCATCTTGAAAAATGCAGCTCTTGCTCGTCGTTTCAACGAAGTGAAGGTCAATGCTCCTTCAGCAGAGGATACCTTTAAAATCCTTCAAGGGATTCGTGATCTCTATCAACAACACCACAATGTCATTTTGCCAGACGAAGTTTTGAAAGCAGCA
Source organism: bacterium (assembly GCA_905221415.1). Taxonomy (GTDB): domain Bacteria; phylum Bacillota; class Bacilli; order Lactobacillales; family Streptococcaceae; genus Streptococcus. The sequence goes on along the minus strand of CAJNDC010000001.1, from coordinate 117,341 downwards.
GTGGATTATTCTGTCCAATACATTCCTCAACGCAGCTTGCCAGATAAGGCTATCGACCTTGTCGATGTAACGGCAGCTCACTTGGCGGCTCAACATCCAGTAACAGATGTTCATGCTGTTGAACGTGAAATCGAGGAAGAAAAAGACAAGCAAGAAAAAGCAGTTGAGGCAGAAGACTTTGAAGCAGCTCTTAATGCCAAAACACGTATTGCAGAATTGGAAAAGAAAATCGAAAACCACACAGAAGATATGAAGGTGACTGCAAGTGTCAATGATGTGGCTGAATCTGTAGAACGTATGACTGGTATTCCGGTATCACAAATGGGAGCATCAGACATCGAACGTTTGAAAGATATGGCCCATCGCTTGGAACACAAGGTTATTGGCCAAGATAAGGCTGTAGAAGCTGTCGCTCGTGCTATCCGTCGTAACCGTGCTGGTTTTGATGAAGGCAATCGCCCAATCGGTAGCTTCCTCTTTGTAGGGCCTACTGGGGTTGGTAAGACAGAACTTGCTAAGCAATTGGCGCTCGATATGTTTGGAACTAAGGACGCTATCATTCGTTTGGATATGTCCGAATATAGTGACCGTACAGCTGTTTCTAAGTTAATCGGTACAACAGCAGGTTATGTGGGTTATGATGACAATAGCAATACTTTGACAGAACGTGTTCGCCGTAATCCTTACTCTATCATTCTCTTGGACGAAATTGAAAAGGCTGATCCTCAAGTAATCACCCTTCTCCTCCAAGTCTTGGATGATGGTCGTTTGACTGATGGTCAAGGAAATACCGTGAACTTCAAGAACACTGTCATTATCGCAACATCAAATGCTGGATTTGGCTATGAAGCCAACTTGACAGAAGATGCAGATAAACCAGAATTAATGGATCGTTTGAAACCATACTTCCGTCCAGAATTCCTCAATCGCTTTAACGCAGTTATCGAGTTCTCACACTTGAATAAGGAAGACCTTTCTAAGATTGTGGACTTGATGTTGGCTGAAGTCAACCAAACCTTGGCTAAGAAAGACATTGATTTGGAAGTTAGTCAAGCAGCTAAGGACTTTATCACAGAAGAAGGCTATGATGAAGTTATGGGTGTTCGTCCACTCCGTCGCGTGGTTGAACAACAAATTCGTGATAAGGTGACGGACTTCCACTTGGATCATCTAGATGCCAAACATCTGGAAGCAGATATGGAAGATGGTATTTTGGTCATTCGTGAGAAAGCCTAACTCGAGATTTTGAGAATAAAAAAGAACCAGTTATTGTAACTGGTTCTTTTGTGTTTAGATGACATGGCGTTCAAAGGCATCATCTGAAATACCTTGTTCCAGGATGAGTTTAGCCCATTCTTTAGCAGAAAAGAGGCTGTGGTCCTTGTAGTTTCCGCAAGATTCGATGGTTGTTCCAGGGACATCTTCCCAAGTAGTGGTCTCAGCAATTTCCTTGAGTGAATCCTTGATGACAGCAGCAATCTCAGCGCTGGTATGACGTCCCCACATAATCATGTGGAAACCTGTACGGCAACCAAATGGTGAACAGTCAATCATGCCGTCAATGCGGGTACGGATGAGTTTGGCCAAGAGGTGTTCGATAGTGTGAAGGCCAGCAGTAGGGATAGAGTCTTCGTTTGGTTGCACCAAGCGAATATCAAAGTTGGAGATGACATCTCCCTTTGGCCCTGTTTCTTCCCCAATCAAGCGGACATAGGGTGCTTTGACAATGGTGTGGTCAAGTTCAAAACTTTCAACAATAACTTCTTTTGACATGGTCGTTCCTTTCAGTTTTCTTCTTTCATTATATCATAAAGACTGCTCTTGATGAAGTTTGATAAATGACTTTTTGAGACTAGCATTATAATAAAGTCTCCATACATAAATCTCAGAATTATAAAGAAAGAATGGAGAGAAGAATACCTTGTGAGAGAAAAGTTTAGTTTTTTCTAGTGGAACTAAGGTGATTTTTGAAAAGTGGATCAACTTTTTCTGAAATTTCTGTTTAATCTCTGAACTAATTCTGAACTAGATTGGATATACTGTAGAAAATAAAGATAAAGGAGTTCAGTATGGAACATATGGTGAAAATAGAAGGAATCTGCAAAAAGCATGGAAGCAAGCAGATTTTAGAAGATATTTCTTTTACAGCTAGAAGCGGGCGGATTACAGCTTTTCTGGGCCCGAATGGTGCAGGGAAAAGTTCGACCTTGAGGATTCTCTTGGGGTTAGATCGGGCGACAGCAGGAGCGGCGACTTTTGATGGGCAAACCTATCAGTCAATGATCTATCCGCTCAGAACGGTAGGTGCAGCCTTTGACGGCATTGGCGGTTTGCCAAATCGAAAGGTCTATGACCACTTGAGAATTATTGCGGCGAGTAATGCTATTCCCAAGTCTCGGATTGATGAGGTTTTGGAGATGACTGGAATCGCTCATAAGAGGAAGGACCTCTTGTCAAGCCTGTCTCTGGGGGAGGGTCAGCGGTTGGGTTTAGCAGCAGCTTTGCTAGGTGATCCTCAATTTCTTATATTAGATGAACCGACCAATGGACTGGATCCAAGTGGGATTAAGTGGTTTAGAAAGTTCATCCGTCAGCAGGCTGATTTAGGGAAAACGGTACTTCTATCATCCCACATCCTGTCAGAGGTGCAAATGGTGACAGATGATGTGGTCTTGATTCATCATGGGCGAATTATTGAGCAAGGACGATTGGAAGAGGTGCTGCAAGATTCAGACAGTCTAGAAGATCTCTTCTTTGATTTGACAGAGGAGGTTTAAGATGAAAGAAACGCTGTCCTTATTGCATTCAGAATGGTTGAAAATCCGCTCAATCAAGGCTTTCAAAGTAAGTGTGGCCTTCATGCTGCTATTGGTGCCTGTCGTATCCTGGTTGGAGGGCCGACAGTATCTGTCTATCGGCTTGGATGCTACGCCTGAGACGGTTCCTAATCTGATAAACGCCATTGATCCGCTGGAATATCTAGGTCTCAACGGGGCTTCTATGGCGGTCATGGTCTTGGTCATTTTAGCTGGAATTTTGGGAGCTATGGAATTTCAGTCTCATAGCTTGAGAACCAGTCTTTTGACCTGTAATAACCGCCTGAAGTTGCTTGTGGGGAAACTCATGACCTTTACTTGCTTTTCTCTTGCCACTAGCTTTTTATCAATCTACTTTAGTTATATGGTCATGCATCTCGCTTTAGGAAAGGAAGGACTTGATCCGATTCTGCTCAATCAGGCAGCTTGGAGTTTGATTTTGTGGAAAACCTTATCTCTGACCTTATTGGGAATCCTTTCGTTTTTGTTAGGTTTATTGGCTCGGACCATGCTAGTTCCTCTGCTTTTTCTCGTACCACAGATCTATAATCTGGGAAACTACCTGGCAGCTCACACGAGTTGGGGGACTTATTTGCCACAGCCAGCAGGAGAGTTGTTTGCTGCAACGCCAACTTCCCAATATGCTAACAATCCCTTGCAAGGGCTGTTGATACTTGGTGCATGGTTGCTAGTCATCGGCGGCATGGCTTCTCTGCGCTTTTTGAAGACGGATTTGGGAGGGCGATACTGATGATAAAAGCTCTGCTTAGAAGTGAATGGATTAAGTTCCGTTCTTATTATCTCGCTCTTGGTGCAGCCTTAGTGGCTATGGTAGCTGTTCCATTTTTTCTGATGAATCTTGACTACAGTCAGACAGCAGTTGGCCAGACAAAGGCTCTGAGCGAGGTTTTGCATGCCCTCTATCTGGCGCAGCCTGTCATTGTCATCTTTACTTCTCTCTATTTTGCCCAGGAGTTTGTCAAGTCTGGGATGCGAACGAATTTTCTAACCGTATCAAATAGAAAGGCTTGGTTGGCTGGGAAATTCCTTTTTCTGGACTTGCTGCTCTTGGTTCTCTACAGTGTCATGATAGGCAGCTGTTTCCTTGTTATGCTGGCTCGTTTTGACCTAAGCTTTAGCTGGTCCTTACTAGAGAAATTCCTCTATTACAGCTCTTTTGGTCTTCTCAGCAATATTTTTCTGGCTTTTTTAACTGCTGGCCTCGCTTTGCTATTTCAATCTTGGGTTGTGCCGGTGTCGGTGCTCTTTCCTCTCTTGATTGGCCTCAGCCGTTTATTGGCGACTTTCATCAAAGAAGCAAAATACCTGCCCGATCTGGCTACGCTAAATCTTTTTGAGTATGAAGGACTTCAGCATTCAATAGATCTCTCAGGGCTGGGAATACAGCTGTTATGGCTAGCTTTGATTTGGAGCTCTGCTATATTCTTGACCTTGAAACGAGATGTTCGCTAGAGGTATGCTATAATGGAAATCATGAGACAGTATCGTATTTTGGTGGTTGATGACGACCAGAGCATTTTGAAGCTGGTGAAAAACGTCCTAGAGCTCGATGCTTATGATGTGACGACGCTTGATCGGATAGAAGACCTAGAGCTGACGTATTTTGTCGGATATGACTTGATTCTGCTGGATGTGATGATGGAGCCTGTTAATGGTTTTGAGCTGTGTTCCTACATTCGTCCTCATCTTTCGTGTCCAATCATCTTTCTGACGGCTAAGGAATTGGAGGCGGACAAAGTGGAAGGGCTCTTTCGCGGAGCAGATGACTATATTGTCAAGCCTTTTGGAACCAAAGAATTGCTGGCGCGCGTCAGAGCTCATCTTCGGCGGGAGGAAAGACGTGAGGAGCGATATTCTGAAATTGCTTCTTGCCAATTTTATCCAGAGCGCTACGAAGTTGCCTGTTTTAGTAAAGTCTTGAAATTTTCAGAGCGGGAGTTTAAGCTGCTACATTTACTAGCTAGCAATCCCAAGCAGACCTTTTCAGCTGAACGTCTTCATACCTTGCTTTATCCAGAAAGCTCAGAAACACAGCTTCGTTCCATCTCAGAATACGTATATCAGATTCGTCAAAAATGCAAACAAGAAGGGCTGCAAGCAATCGCAACTGTGAGAGGAGTAGGCTATAGATGGCAATTAGAACCCGTAATTTCAAAAGCCTAGTCTGGACAACCAGTTTAAAAATCGTCTTTTTCCATGTTTTGATTTTTGTGCTTATAGGTTATGAATTTACGCAAGGAAGTGATCACGTTCTTTTCACCTTGTTCTTTTGGGCAGGGAGCTTGCTGCTGATTACTTTTTATCATATTTTGAAATTGCTCCGGAAAATCGACAGGGAAATAAAAATGCTAACGAGCAAGAAGCTTTTAGAAGAAAATCAAAGCCAGCTTTTTCGGATCGAGGAAATGCTCGAAGTCTATAGCGATTTACGGAGCAGCCACCAAGAAAATGCTCGTCTTCTCGAAAAAGAGCAGCAGCATAATCAGGAGTTGATTTTACAGTTATCAGCGACATCGCACGATTTGAAAACGCCCCTAACTGTGATTAAGGGGAATGCTGAGCTCTTGGAATTGGCGCAGTTGGGCTATCCACAGGCAGACTATGCTGTTGAGATTTTGCAGGCTAGTCACAAGATGGAAGAGTATTGTGGCTCTTTGATTGATTACGCTAAGACTTTTCAGATTGATGCTAATCAGTTCAGTCAGCTTTCCTTAGAGGACTTTTTGGCTTATCTCCAGGACGATTGGGCACTGTTCAGCAAACAGGAAAGCTATCGTTTTTCTCTCCAAGAAGATTGTGACCTTAGTCTGATTTTGTCGATTCATTTGGACTATCTCAAGCGAGCTCTGCTCAATATTTTACTGAATGCGCTTGAACATGCTAATCAGGACCAAAAGGAAGTGAAGCTGACGGTATCAGTGCAGCAGGACCAGTTGGTTTTTGCTATCTGGAACAATGGCCCTGCATTTTCAGAGGAGATGCTGCTGGGAGCGGAACAGCTCTTTTATCAGAGTGACCAAAGCCGCAATTCAGTTAATCCCCATCATGGTATCGGCTTAGCCTTTTCTAAGCAAGTAGCTCTCTTGCATGGTGGCCGTCTGACCCTGCTCAATCCAGATCAAGGAGGAGCCTCTGTCGAGTTGACAATTTCATTAAAATAAATGAGGATGGAAGATTATAAAAACGCATAATACCAAGTGTCCAAAAGACTTGATATTATGCGTTTGATTTTTTTATTATGTAAAGATTTACTGGATTTTTCTCTCAAATTGAGTTTTTGTCCAGCCTTGTTTATTTACTTACGATACAGGCGATCGTATTGGTAGTATGGGTCAAAGGTTACGTTGATGCCTAGCTTGCGAAGGACATTCTTGTCTTCATCGGTCAAGATGATGGTTGAGTGAGCTTCGCTACCTTTGAGGTTACCAAGTTCTTCCATGGCACGCGCAGCATCTGGATTTTCCATAGCTGTGATGGCTAGCGCAATCAAAATTTCATTTGAGTGGAGGCGAGGATTGCGGCTACCTAGATGATCGATTTTAAGACCTTGAATTGGTTTGACGACTTCAGGTTCGATTAGTTTCACTTCCTTAGCGATATTAGCTGATTTTTTGATGGCATTGATCAAGGCGGCAGCTGTAGGACCAAAGAGTTCAGAGTTTTTACCAGTGACAATGTCACCAGATGGTAATTCGAGAGCTAGGGCAGGACCGCCAGTTTCTTCAGCCTTTTGACGTGCTGCGACAGCAACCTGACGGTCTGCAGGTGTGATACCGAGATCGTTCATGAGAAGTTCAATTTTCTTAACAGCAGCTTCGCTAACTTTTTCGGCTTTAAAATCAAGAACAGTTTGATAATAGCGACGGATGATTTCTTGTTTAGAAGCTTCGATAGCAGCTTCATTATCAGTAATAGCAAAACCAACCATGTTGACACCCATGTCTGTTGGTGAAGCGTATGGAGATTCACCGAGAATGCGTTCCAACATACGTTTGAGCACTGGGAAAATTTCGATATCACGGTTGTAGTTGACCGTGGTTTCTCCATAGGTTTGGAGATGGAAAGGGTCAATCATGTTGACATCATCAAGGTCTGCTGTAGCAGCCTCGTAGGCCAAGTTGACTGGGTGATGAAGGGGAAGGTTCCAAACTGGGAAGGTTTCAAATTTAGCGTAACCAGACTTGATACCATTGATTTGGTCGTGGTACATGTTTGACATACAAGTGGCCAATTTTCCAGAACCAGGTCCAGGAGCGGTTACGACAATCAAGTTGCGACTGGTTTTGATGTAGTCGTTTTTCCCCATACCTTCTGGAGAAATGATGTGGTCCATATCAGTCGGATATCCTTTGATTGGGTAATGAAGATAAGAATCAATGCCGTTTTTATCTAACTGGTTGCGGAAGGCATCTGCAGCGGGTTGGCCAGCGTATTGTGTGATGACAACCGAACCAACAAAAATTCCCAGTTCATTGAATTTGTCAATTAAACGAAGAACTTCTTGGTCATAAGAAATGCCTAGGTCGCCACGTGCTTTGGAATGTTCGATGTTGCTAGCATTAATGGCAATCACAACCTCAACCTGCTCTTTCAATTCTTGCAAGAGCTTGATTTTATTGTCAGGCTCATAACCAGGAAGTACACGAGCAGCGTGGAAATCTTCTAACATTTTGCCACCAAACTCCAAATAGAGCTTGCCATCAAATTGGTTAATGCGCTCCAAAATGTGGTCGCGCTGTAGATTCAGATATTGTTCAGAACTAAAAGCTTGTTTTTTCATTTTTTTACCTCTGACTTCTATTATAATAAAAAATTGGAAGTTAGGAAACTACGGAGCCAAAAAAGAAATTAAAAAGATTAGGCAAACGCTTGCACTAAGTTTTAAAAAGCGCTATCATAGACTATAGATTATTAAAATAATGAGGTAAACAGATGCAAGAAAAATGGTGGCACAATGCCGTAGTCTATCAAGTCTATCCAAAGAGTTTCATGGACAGTAATGGAGATGGAATTGGCGATTTGCCAGGAATTACTAGTAAGTTAGACTACCTAGCTAAGTTAGGAATTACAGCGATTTGGCTTTCTCCCGTTTATGACAGTCCTATGGATGATAATGGCTATGATATTGCTGATTATCAAGCAATTGCAGCTATTTTCGGGACTATGGAGGACATGGACCAACTCATCGCAGAAGCTAGGAAGCGCGATATTCGAATTATCATGGACTTGGTGGTCAATCATACCTCGGATGAGCATGCTTGGTTTGTCGAGGCCTGTGAAAATCCTGACAGTCCCGAGCGAGACTACTATATCTGGCGGGATGAGCCCAATGATTTGGAGTCTATCTTTAGTGGGTCTGCTTGGGAATACGATGAAAAATCAGATCAATACTATCTTCACTTTTTCAGCAAGAAACAGCCTGATCTCAACTGGGAGAATGAAAAACTGCGCCAGAAAATTTACGAGATGATGAACTTCTGGATTGATAAAGGAATTGGCGGTTTCCGTATGGATGTCATTGACATGATTGGGAAAATTCCTGACGAGAAAGTAGTCAATAATGGTCCTATGCTCCATCCCTATCTCAAGGAAATGAATCAGGCGACCTTTGGAGATAAGAATCTCTTGACAGTAGGGGAAACATGGGGGGCAACGCCAGAGATTGCTAAACTGTACTCTGATCCCAAGGGACAAGAATTGTCTATGGTCTTCCAGTTTGAACACATCTGTCTTCAATATCAGGAAGGGCAACCTAAATGGCACTATCAAAAAGAGCTGAATATCAGTAAGTTAAAAGAAATCTTCAACAAATGGCAGACTGAGTTAGGAGTTGAAGACGGCTGGAATTCCCTCTTCTGGAACAACCATGACCTCCCTCGTATCGTCTCTATCTGGGGAAATGACCAAGAATACCGTGAGAAATCTGCCAAAGCCTTTGCAATCCTACTTCATCTTATGCGAGGGACTCCTTATATCTACCAAGGTGAGGAGATTGGAATGACCAACTATCCGTTTGAAACACTGGACCAAGTAGAAGATATTGAATCCCTCAACTATGCGCGTGAAGCTCTTGAAAAAGGCGTTCCGATGGAAGAAATTATGGACAGCATCCGTGTCATCGGACGTGACAATGCCCGTACCCCGATGCAATGGGATGAGAGTAAAAACGCTGGCTTCTCAACAGGTCAACCTTGGTTGGCAGTTAATCCAAACTACGAAGAAATCAACGTTCAAGAAGCGCTGGCAAATCCAGATTCGATTTTCTATACCTATCAAAAACTCGTTCAAATCCGTAAGGAGAATAGTTGGCTGATTCGAGCTGATTTTGAATTGCTTGATACAGCTGACAAGATCTTTGCTTATATCCGTAAGGACGGTGACCGTCGTTTCTTAGTTGTGGCTAACTTGTCCAATGAAAAACAAAACTTTTCAGTAGAAGGAAAAGTTAAATCTGTCTTGATTGAAAACACTACAGCTAAAAAAGCAGTTGAGAAACAGACCTTGGCTCCATGGGATGCCTTCTGTGTGGAAATGACTGACTAAAATGAGAGAACTTCAAGCTTCAAAAGCTTGAGGTTTTTTACTAAAAATTATATAGAAAACCCTTTAAAATATATTGGTTAGAATTTTCTAAAAAATCTGGCGAAAGTCCTTGCTTTTATAAAAAAATAGGGTATAATGGTGAAAACACTATCTTTAAGGAGATTACTTATGAAATCGAAAAAGTGGCTCTTAGGAGCAGGTGCTGTTTTGAGTGCGGCCCTTCTTTTAACTGCTTGTGGGAAAAGTGAAAAGAAGGCTGATGCGCCCAAGACATTCTCTTATGTCTACGCTATGGATCCATCTTCTTTGGATTATAGTGTGACGAGCAAGAGTTCAACTTCTGATGTTATAGCCAACGTTGTCGATGGCCTTTTGGAAAATGATAAGTATGGAAACTTAATTCCATCGCTTGCAGAAGACTGGTCCGTTTCTAAAGATGGCTTGACCTATACCTACAAACTTCGTAAGGGTGTAAAATGGTATACTTCTGATGGAGAAGAATACGCTGAAGTTAAGGCCAAAGACTTTGTTACTGGGCTTAAACATGCCGCTGACGGAAAATCAGATGGTCTTTCTTTGATTCAGGATTCTATCAAAGGTTTGGCAGAGTATGTTAGTGGTGAGAACAATGATTTCTCTACCGTAGGAGTTAAGGCTGTTGATGATTACACGGTAGAATATACGCTCAACAAGCCAGAAAGTTTCTGGAACTCTAAAGTCACAACTGCGACCATGCTTCCAGTAAATGAAGAGTTTTTGAATTCTAAAGGGAGCGACTACGGTGCGCCAACCCCATCAAGCATCCTTTATAATGGTCCTTATTTCTTGAAATCATTGACTTCAAAATCAGTCATCGAATATGAAAAGAATCCGAACTACTGGGATAAGGACAATGTTAAGATTGACAACATTAAACTAACTTTCTACGATGGATCAGACCAAGAATCTTTGATTCGTAGTTTTACGCAGGGTGCCTATACAACAGCTCGTCTCTTCCCAACAAGCTCAAATTTTGAGTCAACTAAAAAAGAATACGGCGATAAGATTGTCTACAGTCCACAAGAAGCGACAAGCTACTACCTCACTGTTAACGTAAATCGCCAGTCTTACAATAAAACAGCTAAAACAGACGAAGCTCAAAAAACATCAACGAAAGAAGCTCTTCTTAACAAGAACTTCCGTCAGGCGCTGAACTTTGCTCTTGACCGTCATTCTTACACTGCTCAGTTGAATGGTGAAGAAGGTGCGGACAAGATTATCCGTAATAGCCTAGTGCCTCATGACTACGTTCAAGTAGGTGAAAAAACTTTTGGAGAGTTGGCTCAGGCAGAGCTCGTTTCATATGGAGACCAGTGGAAAGATGTAGCCCTTACAGATGGCAAGGATACGATTTACAGCCCTGAAAAGGCTAAGGCAGCCTTTGCTAAAGCCAAGGAAGAATTGCAGGGCAAAGGGGTTACCTTCCCAATTCATTTGGATATCCCGGTTGAACAAACAGATGTAATCGCCGTTCAGCAAACCAACTCACTCAAGCAGTCTATCGAATCATCACTTGGTACTGAAAATGTCATTGTTGATGTCCTTCAAATGACCGATAATGAGAAAATGAGCATTACGTCTCAAGCCAAGGTTCCATCCCAAAAAGACTATGACTTGAATGGAACTGGTTGGGGACCAGATTATCAAGACCCAGCTACCTACCTCAACATCCTTGATGCTAAGAAGGGTTCTGCCCTTAAACACTTGGGAATCACTCGCGGAAAAGATCCAGAAGTGATGGCTCAAGTTGGACTGGACGAATACAAGAAACTCTTGGATGATGCTGCAGCTGAAACTAGCGACCTTAATAAGCGTTATGAAAAATACGCTAAAGCTCAAGCTTGGGTATCAGATAGCTCACTCTTAATCCCAGTTGCTTCTTCAGGTGGTTCTCCAACGGTTAGCCGTACCGTACCATTCACAAAAGCCTACTCTCAAGTCGGGATCAAGGGAGACCCATTTGTATTCAAAGGTTTAGAGTTACAAAAGGATGTTGTGACTGCAAAAGAATACGAAGAAGCCTTCAAGAAATGGCAACAAGAAAAAATCGAGACAAATGCCAAATACCAAAAAGAACTTGAAAAACACGTCAAGTAATCTATAAATAGAAAAGGAAGTTGCAGGAAATCTCTACTTCCTTTTCTGTTTTTGAGGCACCAGTTGTCATAAAAGCAGTAACTTTACATTTTTGAATAAATTTGATAAAATATGATTATGTTATAAAAAGTGACATGAAGGAGTGATGATCAAAATGAAAAAAAGACTAATCGGGGCAGGTCTTGTCTTAGCGACAGGGATTTTGCTTTCAGCATGTGGACAGTCTAATACAGATACGAGCACTTATTCATCAACATTTAGTGCAAATCCGACAACTTTTAATTATCTTCTAGATTATTATGCAGATAACACTGCCGTTATTACCAATCTCGTAGATGGTTTGCTAGAAAATGACAGCTATGGAAACCTCGTGCCTGCTCTTGCGGAGGACTGGTCCGTTTCATCAGATGGTTTGACCTACACTTACAAGCTCAGAAAAGATGCCAAGTGGTACACGGCTGATGGTGAGGAATATGCTTCAGTCAAAGCCCAAGACTTTGTCACTGGGATCAAATATGCCGCTGACAACAAGGGGCAAGCTATGGATCTGATCCAAAACTCTATCAAGGGATTGAATGACTATGTGACGGGTGTAACCAATGACTTTTCAACTGTTGGTGTCAAAGCATTGGATGATTACACAGTCGAGTACACTTTGACTCGACCAGAACCGTACTGGAATTCAAAGACGACTAATAGTATCCTTTTCCCAGTCAATGAAGAGTTCTTGAAATCAAAGGATAAGGATTTTGGTACCTTGACACCAGACAGTATCCTTTATAATGGTCCATATTTGTTAAAAGATTTTACATCAAAATCTTCGATCAAGTATGTGAAGAATCCACACTATTATGACCATGATAAAGTAACCATTGAAAAAGTTAAGTTAGCCTACTTTGATGGGTCCGATCAGGAGATGACCATTCGAAACTTTGAAAATGGCGCCTACTCGATTGCGGGAGTCTATCCAAATAGTTCGAACTATGCCAAGACAAAAGAAAAATATCAAGACAATATCGTTTATAGCTTACAAGACAAGACATCTTGGTACTTTAACTTTAACGTTAACCGTAAGACCTATAATCATACTGCTAAAACAACGGACGAACAAAAGAAATCAACTCAAACAGCTATTTTAAATAAAAACTTCCGTCAGGCTATCAACTTTGGAATTGATCGAACAGCCTACTCTGCTCAATCTAATGGTGAAGAAGCAGCAAGCAAGACCCTTCGTAATACTCTAGTTCCACCAACATTTGTCCAGGTGGGAGATAAGACCTTTGGAGAAGTAACAGCTTCTAAGCTTGTGAACTACGGGACTGAGTGGTCAGGTATCAATTTGGCGGATGCTCAAGATGCCTACTTCAACAAGGAAAAGGCCCAAGCAAAATTTGCAGAAGCTAAAAAGGAATTGGAAGCCCAAGGCGTGACTTTCCCAATCCATTTGGATGTCCCTGTTGATCAAACGAATAAAAATGCGGTTTCTGGTATGAACTCGGTTAAGCAAACCCTTGAAACAGTACTAGGTTCTGACAATATCGTCATTGATGTTCAACAGCTTTCTACAGATGACTTTGGAAATGTTGCCTTCCTAGCACCAAATCCAGCAGCTCGTGACTACGACCTAAACTTTGATGGTTGGGTTGGTGATTACCAGGATCCATCAACTTATCTAGATCCCTTCAATGCTGAAAGTGGCTTCTATCTCAAGATTTTTGGCCTTGATGCCAAGGAAGACCAAGAACTCATTAAGAGTCTAGGGTTAGATACCTATACACAACTCCTGAAAGAAGCAGATGCCGAGAACAAAGATGTCGCTAAGCGTTATGAAAAATACGCTGAAGCTCAAGCTTGGATGATTGACAATTCTCTAGTCATGTCTGCTATGTCAAATGGTGGTACAGCCTCTGTAACCAAAGTAACTCCGTTTACACGTGCCTACTCCCTAGTAGGTATCAAGGGTGACGGAAATAATTATAAGTACATGAGATTGCAAAAAGACCCTGTTACCAAGAAACAATTCGACGAAGCTAAGGCCAAGTGGGAAGCAGAAAGTAAAAAGGCTATTGAAAAGAGCCAAAAAGAGTTTGAAAATCATATCAAATAAAAGCAGAAATGGGGCCTCATAATAAGGGGCCTTGTTTTTGTTTGATCAAGGATTCCGTTAATGGAAGTCATAAATTCAAAATATAGCTAAGAAAAAATGAATGAAAACGCTGATAATAGCAGGAATGGATGGAATTTCTTTCATGATTGTGATATAATAATCATAATTATTAACGTGTATAGGGGATTGCCATGAGTAGACGTTCAAAGAGAAATCGTTCGGGAAATGCGAAACGAAATATTAATATAGTTTTATTAGCCGTTTATTTATTATTGAGTGGCTCTTTGTTGTTCTTAATTTTTAGACATAACATCCTAGCCTTTAGACATCTCAATATCTTAGCTACAGTTCTAGTTTTACTATCTGCTGTCGCAGTTCTACTTTTAATAGTATATAAGAAAGCCGAAAAGTTCACGATTTTCTTTTTGGTACTTGCGGTGTTGACTAGTTCGCTTTCGCTATTTGCTTTGCACCAGTTTGTGGGCTTGACTAATCACATCAATGCGACATCAAACTACTCAGAGTATTCGATGAGTGTTGTGGTTCTAAAAGATAGTGAAATCAACAACGTTACCCAGTTGGATAGTGTGACAGGTCCGACTGAAACGGATAGTGACAATATCCAAAAATTGATAGCGGATATTAAGACGACTCAGAGCAAAGACTTGACGGTTGAACAAAGTGCATCTTACTTAGCAGCCTATAAGAGCTTGATTTCAGGTGATGCGAAAGCGATTGTCTTGAACAGTGTCTTTGAAAATATCATTGAAGCAGAGTATCCAGATTATGCTTCGAAGATTAAGAAAATCTATACGAAAAAACTAACCAAGGATGTTGCGGCACCAAAGGTATCTAAGAATCAATCCTTTAATATTTATATCAGTGGTATTGATACCTACGGACCTATCAGTTCAGTTTCGCGTTCAGACGTCAACATCTTGATGACTGTAAATCAACATACTAAGAAAATCCTTCTCACTACAACGCCTCGAGATTCTTATGTTCCGATTGCAGACGGAGGAAATAATCAAAAGGACAAATTGACTCACGCGGGGATTTATGGAGTGGACTCATCAATTCATACCTTGGAAAACCTATATGGAGTTGATATTAACTACTATGTTCGTTTGAATTTTACCTCTTTCTTGAAATTGATTGACCTTCTAGGTGGTGTGGATGTTTATAATGACCAAGATTTCACTTCTTTGCATGGGCAGTACCATTTTCCCGTTGGAAATGTTCATCTAGACTCTGAAAAAGCCCTCGGTTTTGTCCGCGAGCGCTACTCTCTAGCGGATGGAGACCGCGACCGCGGTCGGAACCAGCAAAAAGTCATTGTTGCCATTATTCAGAAGTTGACATCAACAGAGGCTTTAAAGAATTATGACAACATTATTCAAGGATTGCAAGATTCTCTTCAGACTAATATGCCTTTGGAAACCATGATGGACTTGATTAATACACAGTTGGATAGTGGTGGTCAGTATAAGGTTAATTCCCAAGACTTAAAAGGAACTGGTAGAACGGATCTTCCATCCTACGCCATGCCAGATAGCAACCTCTATATGATGGAAATTGATGAAAGTAGCTTGGCTGCAGCCAAGGCAGCTATCAAGGATGTAATGGAGGGTAAGTAGCATGATAGACATCCATTCACACATCGTTTTTGATGTGGATGATGGTCCAAAGTCGATAGAGGAGAGTAAAAACCTTTTAAGAGAAGCCTATAGACAAGGGGTTAGGACCATTGTTTCCACGTCTCATCGTCGGAAAGGGATGTTTGAGACACCAGAAGAGAAAATAGCAACTAACTTTTTGAAAGTTCGTGAAATGGCCAAGGAGGTGGCAGACGATCTTGTCATCGCTTATGGTGCAGAAATATACTATACGCCAGATGTTGTCGAAAAATTGGAAAAGAAATTGATTCCAACCCTCAATGATAGTCACTATGCTTTGATTGAGTTTAGTATGAATACACCCTATCGAGATATACATAAAGGACTGAGCAATATTCTCATGTTAGGGATCACACCAGTTATTGCCCATATTGAGCGTTATGATGCTCTAGAAAATAATGAAAAGCGAGTTCGGGAACTGATTGATATGGGGTGCTATACCCAAGTCAATAGTTCTCATGTCTTGAAACCAAAACTCTTTGGAGAAACCTACAAATTCATGAAAAAGAGAGCTCAGTATTTCTTGGAACGTGATCTCGTTCATGTCATCGCGAGTGATATGCACAACTTGGATCGTAGACCGCCTCATATGGAAGAAGCCTATGACATCATTGCTAAAAAGTATAGCGAAGATAAGGCAAATGAACTCTTCAAAGATAACCCACGAAAAATAATAATGGATCAATTGATTTAGGAGAAACAATGAAAGAACAAAATATGATGGAAATTGATGTGTTTCAATTACTTAAAATCCTTTGGAAGCAGAAATTTCTAATTGCACTGGTAGCAATCGTAACTGGGGTAGTAGCCTTTGCCTATAGTAGCTTTATCGTAAAGCCTGAATATACCAGTACGACACGTATCTATGTAGTTAATCGTAATCAGGGAGATAAGTCAGGGCCAACAAACCAAGACTTGCAAGCAGGATCTTACTTGGTTAAAGACTATCGTGAAATTATTCTTTCGCAAGACGTTTTGGAGAAGGTTGCAACGGATTTGAAACTGGATCTTCCTCCAAAAGATTTGACTAAAAAAGTTAAGGTAACCGTACCGGCTGATACACGTATCGTATCTATCTCTGTTACAGATCGTGCGCCTGAAGAAGCAAGTCGTATTGCTAACTCATTGAGAGAGGTTGCGGCTCAAAAGATTATTAGTGTTACACGGGTTTCGGATGTGACAACACTCGAAGAGGCTCGTCCAGCAACATCCCCATCTTCACCAAACATTCGTCGTAATACCATGATTGGATTTCTCGCTGGAGCGGTTGTGATGGTTGTCACAGTTCTCCTTATTGAACTCCTAGACACACGCGTTAAACGACCAGAAGACGTTGAGGATGTTATGCAAATTGCATTATTAGGAGTTGTTCCAAATTTGGATAAGTTAAAATAGGAGAGAAAAATGCCAACGTTAGAAATCGCACATAAAAAATTGGATCAGGCAAGAAAAGCAGAGGAATATTACAATGCGCTTCGTACCAATATACAATTGAGTGGAAATAACTTAAAAGTAATTTCAATCACATCGGTAAAACCAGGGGAAGGGAAGTCAACTACTTCTACCAATATTTCTTGGGCTTTTGCGCGTGCTGGATATAAGACGCTTTTAATTGATGCTGATATTCGTAATTCTGTCATGTCAGGTGTTTTTAAGTCGCGTGAAAAGATTACGGGATTAACAGAATTCTTATCTGGGACAACAGATTTATCACAAGGGTTATGTGATTCAAATGTTGAAAATTTGTTTGTCATTCAAGCTGGCTCCGCTTCTCCAAATCCAACAGCTTTATTGCAAAGTGAGAATTTTAAGACTATGCTTGACACTTTGCGCAAGTACTTTGATTATATTATTGTGGACACCGCTCCTATCGGAGTTGTGATTGATGCGGCTATCATCACTCAGAAATGTGATGCTTCGATTTTGGTGACTGCAGCTGGTGAAACAAATCGACGTGATATCCAAAAAGCCAAAGAACAATTGGAACAAACAAATAAACCATTCTTAGGGATTGTATTAAATAAATTGAATACCTCGGTTGAAAAATATGGATCATATGGAGCTTACGGCTCTTACGGGAAAAATAAGAGATAGCTTGGGGAAGATATTATGGAAGAAAAAGGATTGAAGATTACTTTGGCGGCAATCCAGAGTCTTCTAGTCATTATATTAGCTTATTTACTTAGTTTTGTTAGAGAAACAGAGATTGTGAACACCTCTGTTATCATCTTGTTCATTCTGCATTTTGTTGTTTTTAACATCAGTGATTATGAGCATGATTTTTTTAAAAGGGGTTATTTGGCTGAGTTTCTCAGCACTATAAAATATATCGTTTTCTTTGCTTTAGCCATCAGTATTTCAAACTTCTTTTTAGAAGATCGTTTTAGTATTTCTAGACGAGACATGGTTTATTTTTTGACAATATATTCTATTTTGTTGTATTTGTTGAATCTGTGCATTAAACGCTATAGGAGACGTATCTTTCCAAATTTCAAGGGGAGTAAAAAGATATTCTTGATAACAGCTACTTCTAGAGTTGAGAAAGTTGTAGATAGACTGATAGAGTCGGGAGATATTTTTTGGGAATTGGTGGCGGTCAGTGTTTTGGATCAGCCTAATTTTCAGCATGTATCCGTAACCGTTGTACCTGCAGAAAACATCTTAGACTTTGCTACCCATGAAGTTGTTGATGAAGTTTTTATCAATTTACCAAGTGAAGAGTATGACATTGGGGAGTTCATCTCTCTTTTTGAAACAATGGGAATTGACGTGACAGTCAACTTGAATGCTTTCAATAACTATCTAGGTAGCGATAAAAAGATTCGCGGAATGGCAGGCTTGAATGTTATTACATTTTCTACAAAATTTTATAAAACAAGCCACGTCATTGCTAAACGCTTCATTGATATCATAGGTTCGATTATCGGACTACTTATTTGTGGCTTGGTGAGTATTGTTTTAGTTCCAATGATTCGAAAAGATGGTGGACCCGCTATTTTTTCTCAAACTCGTATCGGAAAAAATGGTCGACATTTCACTTTCTATAAATTTAGATCTATGTGCGTGGATGCTGAGAAAAAGAAACAAGAGCTCCTTGCACAAAATACCATGCAAGGTGGTATGTTTAAAGTTGATGATGATCCTCGTATAACAAAGATAGGGAGATTTATCCGTAAGACTAGTCTAGATGAACTCCCTCAGTTTTGGAATGTTTTAATGGGAGATATGAGTTTGGTTGGGACACGTCCCCCAACAGTTGATGAGTATGAAAAATATACTCCTGAACAAAAACGTCGTCTTAGTTTTAAGCCAGGAATTACTGGTCTATGGCAGGTGAGTGGCCGTAGTAAAATCACGGACTTTGATGATGTTGTCAAGCTGGACGTGGCTTATATTGATGATTGGACCATCTGGAAAGATATTGAAATATTGTTAAAGACCGTCAAAGTGGTATTTATGAGAGAAGGGGCGAAGTGATTTGTGTCTCTTAGCCTGTTAGGAGAAAAATGAAACAGTCAGTTTATATTATTGGTTCAAAGGGGATTCCTGCCAAGTATGGAGGATTTGAAACCTTTGTTGAAAAATTAACCGAATATCAAAAAGATAGCAACATACAATACTATGTTGCTTGTATGCGTGAAAATTCAGCTAAATCTGGTATCACGGATGACCAGTTTGAGCACAATGGAGCTATTTGTTTCAACATTGATGTGCCTAATATTGGCCCTGCTCGTGCTATCGCTTACGATATTGCAGCGGTCAATAAGGCTATTGAATTGGCTAAGAAAAACAAGGACGAGGCTCCCATTTTTTACATTCTAGCTTGTCGCATCGGGCCGTTTATTTCTGGGCTTAAGAAAAAAATTCGTGCAATCGGAGGCCGTTTGTTGGTAAATCCAGATGGTCATGAATGGCTGCGGGCAAAGTGGAGCCTGCCAGTTCGTAAGTACTGGAAATTCTCAGAGAAACTAATGGTCAAACATGCAGATTTATTGGTCTGTGACAGCAAAAATATCGAAAAATATATTGAAGAGGACTATAAGCAGTACCAACCAAAGACGACCTATATTGCCTATGGGACGGATACAAGTCCTTCAAGTTTGAAAGCAGACGATGCCAAAGTTCGAAAATGGTATCAGGAAAAAGGTGTTAGCGAAAATGGCTATTATCTAGTGGTGGGGAGATTCGTTCCTGAAAACAACTATGAAGCCATGATTCGTGAATTTATCAAGTCCAAGTCCAAAAAGGACTTTGTCCTTATCACAAATGTGGAGCAGAATAAATTTTACGATCAGTTGTTGCAGGAGACTGGTTTTGACAAAGATCCTAGGATCAAATTTGTCGGTACGGTCTATGACCAAGAGTTGCTTAAGTACATTCGTGAAAATGCTTTTGCCTATTTCCATGGACATGAGGTTGGAGGGACCAACCCTTCTCTACTTGAGGCGCTGGAGTCTACTAAACTCAATCTCTTGTTGGACGTTGGTTTTAATCGCGAAGTTGGTGAAGATGGTGCTCTCTATTGGAAGAAAGATCAACTAGCAAGTGTCATTGATCAAGCTGAGCAATTGGATGTACAAGCTATCGAAAATCTCAATCAAAAATCAAGTAAACGTATCTCTGAAGCCTTTACTTGGGAAAAGATTGTTACGGACTACGAAAAAGTATTTAAAGGATAGACATGCAGAAAATTTTATATCTCCATGCTGGTGCCGAAATGTATGGTGCTGACAAGGTTTTGTTGGAGCTTATTAAAGGTTTGAATAAAGACGAATTTGAAGCACACGTTATTTTACCTAATGATGGTGTCTTAGTGGGTGCTCTGGAGAGTGTTAGTGTTAAAGTTAAAGTTATCGATTATCCAATCTTGCGCCGTAAATATTTTAATCCTAAGGGAATTCTTGAATATTTTGGCTCCTATCACCGTTATTCAAAGCAAATCGCTGAATATGTCAAGGAAAATGGAATTACTCTCATTCACAACAATACTACTGCAGTACTTGAGGGGATTTATCTCAAACGTAAATTGAAACTTCCTTTGATTTGGCATGTGCATGAAATTATTGTGAAACCAAAAGCAATCTCAGATTTCATCAACTTTTTGATGGGACATTATGCTGATACGATTGTGACGGTTTCAAATGCTGTAGCCAAGCACGTCAAGCAATCTCGCTTTGTAAAAAATGATCAAGTTCAGGTCATCTATAACGGTGTTGACAATGAAGTTTATCATGTAATGGATGCCAACGCCATCCGTGATCAGTTTGGTATCGCACAAGATGCGCTTGTCATCGGTATGGTTGGTCGAGTGAATGCATGGAAAGGTCAAGGCGATTTTTTAGAATCTGTGACTCCAATCTTGAAGGCTAATCCAAAAGCAGTTGCTTTTTTGGCAGGTAGTGCATTTGAGGGTGAAGAGTGGCGTGTGGATGAGTTGGAAAAAGCCATATCTGCTTCACCAGTAGCTGGACAAATCAAGCGGATCGACTATTATAGCAAGACGACAGAACTCTATAATATGTTTGATATCTTCGTTTTGCCAAGTACCAATCCAGATCCACTGCCAACAGTCGTCCTCGAAGCCATGGCTTGTGGCAAACCCGTAGTAGGTTACCGTCATGGTGGTGTCTGTGAGATGGTCAAGGAAGGTGAAAACGGAATTCTCGCCACACCAAATCAACCTGCAGAATTGTCTAAGGCTATTCAAGAATTGGCTGATAATACCGAGAAAAGAGAGCAATTTGGAAGTGTATCTGTCAAACGCCAAAACGAATTCTTTTCGTTGGAAAGTTATATTCGGAATTTCTCAGAGCTATATAAGAAATATTAAGATGAATACTGAAAAAATTAAGAATAAATTAAAACCAATCATTTATCCAATTATCAATTTTATCCCTAGACGAAGACTCAAGAATAAAAATTTTACGATTATTTGTGATAATTGTTGGGCTGGAAAAGTTTATCAAGAATTGGGCTTGCCTTATCAAACTCCATTTGTAGGGATGTTTGTCTTTTCTCCTGATTACATCAAGATGCTCAAGAATTTAAAACACTATTTGAGTGGAAATATCCCTTTGACATTTGTTAAGGAATCAAAATACATCAAAGACTTTGATAATGCCTATCCCCTGGCTCTTTTAGATGATATCGAATTGCATTTCTTACATTATGCAGATGAGGAAGAAGCAACTCAAAAATGGCAACGTCGTTTGGCACGTATTCATTGGGATAATATGTATTTCAAATTCAACGATAATGATGCTTGTACTTATGAGTTGATGAAAGAGTTTGAAGAACTTCCGTACAAGGGGAAAGTTATCTTCTCTTCTAAGAATTATAGTGATCTACCTTCCTTAATTCATTTCAAATCAGCAGAGAAGCAAGGACATGTTGGGATTGATTTGAAAACTTACCACCGCTATTTTAATGCCGTTAATTGGTTGAATAGAGGTGGAGAGGATTTAACATAAAATAAAAATTTAGGTGAAGAATCTATGAAACCACTTTTAACTGTTGTAATTCCAGTTTATAATGTCGAAAAGTATTTAAAACGTTGTGTAGAAAGCGTACTTGTCCAAGAGTGGCATAATTATGATATTTTACTTGTAGATGACGGAAGTACAGATAGTTCTCCTCAAATCTGTGATGATTATGTTAAAGCTTATGACTTTATCTCAGTTATTCATAAAGAAAATGGAGGGCCTTCTGAAGCTCGCAATACTGGTATTTTACATGCTAAGGGCGAATATGTGTATTTCCCTGATTCTGATGACTGGCTTGAGCCACAAACTTTTAAGGAATTAGCAGAGGTGTTGGAATCCCAAGAGTTTGATATCGTTTCTTTTAATCGTGAGTTTGTTAAGGGTGAAGAAGATGTTATCATCTCAGATCCAGTAGAGACTCAAGTGTTTGACGGGAAGGATGCTTTTGTGCACATGCTCAAGCATAGTTATATTACTGGTTTTGCCAACGACAAAATATATAAAAAGTCTCTATTTGTGGATCATGATATCTTATTTCCAAAAGGGAAATATTATGAAGATTTGGGAACGAACTACAAGCTTTTTCTTTCAGCCAAGAATGTCTTTGCTACCAATCAAAAGTATTATCACTATTTAATTGATAATCCTGATTCCATCACACAGTCTTGGAATGAGCAGAAGTTTAATGATATGTTTGGGTTCTACAAAGAAGTTTTTTATTCTACTTTTGTTTGTTCACAGTTGAATCAAGAAGAATTACAAATTTCACAACTATATTATGTGAATGGCTTGACTCATATCTTGGCAAGTTTATATAAATCTAAATTAGATAAAAAATATATAGACATTACTAATGAAGTGAAACAAGAATTACTTAAGAATAATGTTTCTCTTTCTCAAATGAAAGACCAACCAAATAAGTTAAAATATATACTGTTTAGACTTAAAGTATTAAAACTAGCCTTCAGTATACAAAACATTTTCTGATATGATTTAGGAGTTTAATTTGAAATACTCTGTTATTATTCCAGTCTATAACGTTGAAAAATACATTGATCGTTGTTTAAAAAGTGTTATTTCTCAGAATTATGATGACTTGGAGATTATAGTGATAGATAATGGTTCTACAGATCGTAGTGGTAGTATTTGTGATAGTTATGCTAATGAGTACGCAAATATCTCTGTCTATCATATTGAAAACCATGGTGTTGGTCCAGCACGTAACTTTGGCTTATCCAAAGCCAGGGGAGAGTTTATCTACTTTGTAGATAGTGATGACTATCTTGTTGGTAATCTATTTTCAGATGTGGAAAGTCAATTAGATTCACAATTAGACTTATTGGTGTTTAGTTACTATAATTCGATTGAAAAGAACTTATCAGAAATCAATCGATCGGCAAACATACTTCCTACTGAAGGAAAAAAAGACAAGAGTGATTTTATTGCGCTTTTTCAAGAATTATGTTTAACAGACATGATGTATACTGTTTGGAATAAAATTTACCGTAGAGAGTTTCTGGAGGAACATGAAATTGTTTTTGAATCCTATGAATTGGGAGAAGATGTTCGTTTCAATCTGAATGTTTATCAGCATGTCAATGCAGTTCTCTTGCTGAAATCTGCTTATTATGTCTATATTTCAGGAAGAATAGATTCTGCGATGGGACAGTATAATCCTAATCGGATGAATTATCAATTGGAAGAACTAGGAAAAGTTGATCAGTTGATGGTAAGCTGGAATATCCATGATGATCAATTTATAGATCAAATAAAGGCGCGCATCCTGATGAGTAATATTCAGAACATATCAAAGCAAAAGATGTCTCTTTCTAAAAAACGATACTGTGTTGAGATGTTGTGCAGAAATCAAGAGATGATTGTCTTGATAAAAAAAACTACTTCTCCACTTCACCCTCTAGTTAGACGGTTACTACATTTCAGAATGTATCGGACAGTAATTTTTTTAAAAAAACTGCAAACCTTGATAAAATAGGGAAATTCGCTATTTAGTTGTGAAAGGTTTTTATAGATACCAGTAATAAGACTATATGATCATGATTGAAAGGTTTGGATGACTGTTGTGATGAACAATCGTTTTATCTCAGAAAAAATTTATTTATTTACCTTGTTTATATGGGTTGTTGTCGCTTCGTTAGTCACAACCACTTATTTTGTTCGATTAGATGGCTTTCTATCGCTTTATCGTTTACTCCTTTACTTTACAATTATTATGCTGTTGATAAAGGAGTTGATGAACTTTCCGAAAACGTTATATTACTTTAGATTTCATTGGCAACAATTATTAATAGTAACGGCATTTTTTATTGCAATGTTTATAGTTGCAAAAAATCGCGATGGATTGTTAGATATAAATGTGTTGCTTCTTGTTTTTTCTGCTAGAGATATTGATTTTAGGAAATTATTAGGAACTTTTTCTGTAGCGACATTCCTGGTACTTTGTTTGACAATTTATGCCAGTCAAAAAGGTATGATTGCCAATATGTTTATGAATGCAGATGGTGGCTACCGTTTTAGTCTAGGATTTAACTATGTATCATTTGCATCACAGAGACTGTTCTTTGCTTTGTGTACTTATCTGATGTTTCGTGGTAAAAGGATTTCTTACCTTGAATTGTTGGCCTTACTCTTGGCTACAATTTATATGTACCAACAAACTTCTACATCTAGTCCATTTTACTTAAGTATTTTGATACTAACCTATGCTTTGTTGAGTATTAAAATCTTTAAAAAAGGCTTTGTTATTGAAAACTTCTGGATGAAAACAATTGCAAAATATGGTTTTGTTTTAGCTTTAATCATTACCTTATATTTCTGTTTTTATTCATCTGGGAATTTATTCCATTTAGTAGATCAATTTACACATAATCGACTTCGCTTAAGTGTAGAAGGATTCCGAAATTTTGGAGTATCTTGGTTGGGACAACATGTCACATTTACAACAACAGACATTTTCGGGAATTTTACGAGCAATTACAATTTTATTGATAGCTCTTTTGTTCAATTATTGGTTATTGATGGCTTGATTGTCAGTGCATTTATGTTGTTTGCGTTGACAAAAGTGATGCGTTATTTTGTATCCATCCAAAAAGATATTGTACTGGCTTGCCTAGGAATTATGATTATCCATGGAATGTTCGATCCTCAGATGTTGGTTCTTCGCTACTCTCCATTAATCTTATTTATCAGTCGCCTGTTTATTCTGAATGAGGGTGCGAAAATTGAATAAAGAAGAGTATTCGTCAGATTCAAAGAAAGGCTGAAACAAGTTATTGTACTTATGAAAGTTCTTAAAAATTACGCCTATAATCTCTCCTACCAGTTGCTAGTGATTATTCTACCGATTATCACCACCCCTTATGTGACTCGGGTTTTTAGTTCAGATGACTTAGGGACTTATGGCTATTTCAACTCCATTGTCACCTACTTTATCCTTTTGGCGACCCTAGGAGTAGCCAATTATGGAACTAAGGAGATCTCAGGACATCGGAAGGACATCCAAAAAAATTTCTGGGGGATTTATACCCTCCAGTTGGGGGCTACGATTTTATCTCTTGCCCTCTATGTTCTTTTATGTGTGACCCTATCTTCCATGCAAAATCCAGTTGCCTATATCTTAGGGCTTAGCTTAGTTTCAAAAGGGCTCGATATTTCTTGGCTTTTTCAGGGGTTAGAGGACTTCCGCAAGATTACGATTCGAAATATTACGGTTAAGCTAGTTGGAGTGATCTCCATCTTCTTATTCGTTAAATCTGCAAATGATCTTTATCTCTATGTATTCTTACTAACGATCTTTGAGCTATTAGGTCAGTTAAGCATGTGGCTACCTGCTCGGGAGTTCATTGGGAAAGCCCATTTTGATATGGCTTATGCACAGGTGCATTTAAAACCGGTCATTCTGCTTTTTTTACCGCAGATTGCCATTTCCCTCTATGTCACCCTTGACCGGACTATGCTGGGAGCTCTCGCATCTACAAAGGATGTAGGTATTTACGACCAGGCCTTAAAACTAGTCAATATTTTGTTGACCTTGGTGACCTCATTGGGGAGTGTCATGTTACCTCGGGTATCGAACCTCTTATCCTCAGGGGACCACAAGGCTGTCAACAAGATGCACCAAATGTCCTTTTTGATTTATAATTTGGTCATTTTCCCGATCATTGCCGGCATGCTGATTGTCAATGATGACTTTGTTCAGTTCTTCCTAGGAAAGGATTTCCAGGATGCGCGTTATGCCATTGCCATCATGATTTTTAGAATGTTCTTTATCGGATGGACCAATATCATGGGGATTCAAATCCTGATTCCTCATAATAAAAATAAAGAATTTATGATTTCGACCACTGTTCCTGCCATTGTCAGTGTCGGATTGAATTTGATCTTCTTGCCTCACTTTGGTTTTATCGGTGCAGCCATTGTGTCGGTTTTAACAGAATCCTTGGTCTGGGGAATTCAATTGTACTATACCCGTCATTACCTCAAGGAAGTTCCGATTATTGGGTCAATGGCAAAAATTGTATGTGCATCTGCTATAATGTATGGCTTGTTGCTAAGTGCAAAACCGTTCTTGCATTTTTCACCGACTTTAAATGTTCTTGTGTATGCAGTGCTTGGTGGGATCATTTACCTGCTTGCTATTCTAGTTCTGAAAGTGGTAGATGTGAAAGAATTAAAACAAATATTTAAAAAATAATGGAGTGAATTATGTACGACTATCTTATCGTTGGTGCTGGTTTATCGGGGGCGATTTTTGCTCATGAGGCAACCAAGCGTGGCAAAAAAGTAAAAGTCATTGATAAACGGGATCACATTGGTGGGAATATTTACTGTGAAGAAGTTGAAGGAATCAATGTTCACAAGTACGGTGCCCACATTTTCCATACGTCCAACAAAAAAGTTTGGGACTATGTTAACCAATTCGCTGAGTTTAACAACTATATCAACTCACCGGTGGCAAACTACAAGGGAAGCCTCTACAATCTTCCCTTCAACATGAATACCTTCTATGCCATGTGGGGAACTAAGACTCCTCAAGAAGTCAAGGACAAGATTGCCCAGCAAACGGCTGACATGAAAGACGTTGAGCCTAAAAACTTGGAAGAACAAGCCATCAAGTTGATTGGTCCAGATATTTATGAAAAGTTGATCAAGGGCTATACGGAGAAGCAATGGGGACGTTCCGCCACAGACCTTCCACCATTTATCATCAAGCGTCTTCCGGTTCGTTTGACCTTTGATAATAACTACTTTAACGACCGTTACCAAGGGATTCCAATCGGTGGCTACAACGTCATCATTGAAAACATGCTGGGCGATGTAGAAGTCGAACTTGGGGTTGATTTCTTTGCCAACCGTGAAGAACTGGAAGCATCAGCAGAAAAAGTAGTCTTCACAGGGATGATTGACCAGTATTTTGACTACAAGCATGGCGAGTTGGAGTACCGAAGCCTGCGTTTTGAACACGAAATCTTGGATGAGGAAAATCATCAGGGTAATGCTGTAGTCAACTATACCGAGCGTGAGATTCCTTATACTCGGATCATTGAGCATAAGCACTTCGAGTATGGAACCCAACCAAAGACGGTCATCACCCGTGAATACCCAGCGGACTGGAAACGTGGAGATGAGCCATACTACCCAATCAATGATGAAAAAAACAATGCTATGTTTGCCAAGTATCAAGAAGAAGCAGTCAAAAATGACAAGGTCATCTTTTGTGGACGTCTAGCAGACTATAAATACTACGACATGCACGTGATCATTGAGCGTGCTCTTGAAGTCGTTGAGAAAGAATTTACTAAATGACACAAGAAAAGATTGATATCGTTGTTCTCTGGGTTGATGGTAGTGATCCAGAGTTTATCCTTGAGAAACAAGCTGTGACTGGTCAAATCTCAATTTCTAATGAATTAGTTGATGGAGATTTAAGATACCGTGATTTTGGAATTTTTAATTACTGGTTTCGAATGATTGAAAAGCATGCCCCTTGGGTTCATAATGTTTACTTAGTCACTAACGGTCAAAAGCCTGAATGGTTGAATTTAGATCATCCAAAACTTAGATGGATTACTCATAAGGAATTTATGCCTGAAGAGTATCTACCTACTTATAATTCAGCGGCCATTGAACTTAATCTTCATCGTATTGAAGGATTGTCGGAGAATTATTTGTATTTCAATGATGATGTGTACTTGATTAGAGATAGTCAACCTTCGGATTTTTATAAAAATGGTCAACCTAAGCTATTTGCTGTATATGATGCTTTGGTTCCTTGGTCATCCTATACAAATACTTATTACAAAAATGTTGAGTTAATTTATCGTCATTTTCCTAATAAGAAGGCTCTAAAATCCTCGCCTTGGAAATTTTTTAACTACCACTATGGGTATTTAGTTTTGAAAAACTTGCTACTTTTGCCATGGGGGCCAACAGGCTATGTGAACAACCATTTAGCTACACCTATGAAAAAGAGTACCTTGGAATATTTATGGAAAATTGAGGGTGAAACCTTAGATAGAACGTCACGGAATAAAATTAGGGACTATGAAGTAGACGTTAATCAATATATCTGTCAGTATTGGCATATTGAAAGTAATCAGTTTTATCCTTTATCAAAGAATTTTGGTGAAACAATAAATTTGCATCAAGTAGATAGGGTAGAGAGTATCTTTAAAGATAAACATAAAAAAATACTTTGTGTGAATGATGATGTTGACTTTAAAGAGGAGAATATCATTCGTTTTAAGGAAATCTTACAAGAACGCTATCCTGAAAAATCAGCTTTTGAAAAATGAGAAATTAGAGATGAAATACTATTTAAAAGAAGAATTTTTACACGATAACAATGTTAAAAATGCCGGTAATAAGGCACGTAATGATGTTGAAGAAATTGTAAAGAGAGAGGGCTATCAAGCCTTGGTGCTTTCGGTTGATAATTGGTACGAGATGAGTACACTTAAAGCACAGATTCATAAATCTAAGGCTTTTGGTCAGGCTTTGGATCAATTAAAGCAAGGTGATGAGTTACTTATCCAGTTTCCCATGCTTCACCATAGCTTTTTCTCAACGCATCATGTAAAGAAAGTTCAGAAAAGGGGTGTAAAAGTTCATTTTATTATCCATGATTTAGAAGCTCTTCGTTATGTTAAAGTTGATAATATCCCTTTGAAGCATAAGATTCGAGTTCAAATTCAAGAATCAGGTCTTCTTGGTGCGGCTGATGGTATTATTGCCCACAATCCAATCATGAAATCTGTTTTGGTGGATAAAGGGGTTGAGGCAGATAAGATTGTTAGCCTAGGCATTTTCGATTATTTGATTCCAAACTTCCAAGAGAAGACAGGTCTAACTAAGAATCTGCCAATCATTGTAGCAGGGAATTTAGCCCAAGAAAAAGCTGGCTATCTTTACTCTCTTCCTGAAGAACCTGCTTATAACCTTTATGGTGTTGGTTTCGACGAGAGCAGAGCTCTTGCGAATGAGACTTACTTTGGGTCTTTCTTACCTGATGAGCTTCCTGCAGCACTTGAGGGTGGTTTTGGGCTTGTCTGGGATGGTGATAGCGCTGAAACCTGTAGTGGCGTCTTTGGTGAATACCTTCGCTATAACAACTCTCACAAGGCGTCGCTTTATTTGGCTTCGGGATTTCCTGTCGTAGTTTGGAAAGAGTCGGCTCTCGCGCATTTTGTACTGGATAAACAGTGTGGTCTAGCAGTTGATTCTTTACACGACCTCCAAAAAGTACTAGACGGTTTGACACTTCAAGACTACAAGGAACTTTCAGAACAGGCTAGGAAAGTTGGAGTTGCTCTTCGAGACGGAGCCTATTTAAAAGCTGCCTTATCCAAATTGAAGTAAATTCCTTAGGGAATATGGGACAAAATGAAATATAATATAGTATAGGTAACTAGCTAGAAAGGAAGCCTATTATGAAAGGTATTATTCTTGCGGGTGGTTCGGGAACGCGCCTGTACCCACTTACTCGAGCTGCGTCAAAACAGCTGATGCCGGTTTATGATAAACCCATGATTTACTATCCTTTGTCAACCTTGATGTTGGCAGGGATTAAGGACATTTTGATCATCTCAACACCACAGGATTTACCCCGTTTTAAGGACCTGCTCTTGGATGGTTCCGAATTTGGGATCAAGCTTTCCTATGCGGAACAGCCTAGTCCCGACGGACTTGCTCAGGCTTTTCTTATTGGTGAAGAATTTATCGGTGATGATAGTGTTGCCTTGATTTTAGGCGATAATATCTATCATGGGCCTGGTTTGAGCAAAATGCTTCAAAAGGCAGCCAAGAAAGAGAAGGGGGCGACTGTTTTTGGCTACCAAGTGAAGGATCCAGAGCGTTTTGGTGTGGTCGAGTTTGATACAGACATGAATGCCATTTCCATAGAAGAAAAACCGGAGCATCCTCGCTCCAACTATGCCGTGACAGGTCTTTATTTCTATGATAATGATGTTGTAGAGATTGCCAAACAGATCAACCCCAGTGCTCGTGGCGAGTTGGAAATCACAGATGTCAACAATGCCTATTTGAAACGTGGGGATTTGTCTGTTGAGGTGATGGGACGTGGTTTTGCCTGGTTGGATACGGGGACGCATGAGAGTTTATTAGAGGCTTCCCAATATATCGAAACGGTTCAACGGATGCAAAATGTTCAGGTTGCTAATCTGGAAGAAATTGCCTACCGAATGGGTTATATCAGCCGCGAAGATGTGCTGAAGTTGGGGCAACCACTTAAAAAGAATGAATACGGGCAGTACTTGCTCCGTTTGATTGGAGAATCTAGATGACAGATAATTTTTTCGGCAAAACACTTGCAGTGCGCAAGATTGATGCCGTTCCAGGTTTGTTAGAGTTTGATATTCCAGTTCATGGTGACAATCGTGGCTGGTTTAAGGAAAATTTCCAGAAGGAAAAGATGGTGCCACTTGGCTTTCCTGAAAGCTTCTTTGCTGAAGGGAAACTGCAAAATAACGTCAGCTTTTCTCGCAAAAATGTTCTTCGAGGCCTCCATGCTGAGCCTTGGGACAAGTACATCTCTGTTGCAGATAATGGGAAGGTTCTAGGATCTTGGGTGGACTTGCGTGAGGGTGAGACTTTTGGAAATGTTTATCAGACCGAGATTGATGCAAGTAAGGGAATCTTTGTCCCTCGTGGCGTAGCCAATGGTTTCCAAGTCCTCTCGGATACAGTTGCTTATAGCTATCTTGTCAATGACTACTGGGCACTTGAGCTCAAACCAAAATATGCCTTTGTCAACTATGCAGATCCAGCCTTGGGAATTGAGTGGGACAATCTTGCAGAAGCAGAGGTCTCAGAAGCAGATAAACATCATCCATTACTTAAGGATGTAAAACCACTAAGAAAAGAAGATTTGTAAAAAGGTTAAGGAATAAAAATGACTGGATACAAAAATATCATCGTGACAGGTGGGGCTGGTTTTATCGGTTCTAACTTTGTTCATTATGTTTACAAGAACTTTCCAGACGTCCATGTGACAGTGCTGGACAAGCTGACTTATGCGGGTAATCGTGCCAATATTGAAGAAATTTTAGGTGATCATGTTGAGTTGGTTGTTGGAGATATTGCTGATGCAGCCTTGGTAGACAAGCTGGCGGCTGAAGCGGATGCTATCGTTCATTACGCTGCAGAAAGCCATAATGACAACTCTCTCAATGACCCGAGCCCCTTTATCTACACTAACTTCATCGGGACCTACACTCTATTGGAAGCAGCTCGTAAATATAACCTTCGTTTCCACCATGTGTCGACTGACGAAGTCTATGGTGATCTGCCTTTACGTGAAGATTTGCCAGGTCATGGAGAAGGTCCAGGTGAGAAGTTTACAGCTGAAACCAAGTACAATCCAAGTTCGCCTTACTCATCAACCAAGGCAGCTTCAGACTTGATCGTCAAAGCTTGGGTTCGCTCTTTTGGCGTGAAAGCGACGATTTCGAACTGTTCAAACAACTATGGTCCTTACCAGCATATTGAGAAGTTCATTCCGCGCCAAATCACCAATATCTTGAGCGGTATCAAGCCAAAACTCTATGGTGAAGGTAAGAATGTCCGTGACTGGATCCATACCAATGACCATTCATCAGGTGTTTGGTCAATTTTGACAAAAGGTACAATTGGTGAAACTTACTTGATTGGTGCGGATGGCGAGAAGAACAATAAGGAAGTCCTGGAACTCATCCTCAAGGAAATGGGACAACCAGCTGATGCTTATGATCATGTGACGGACCGTGCGGGTCACGACCTCCGCTATGCCATCGACGCTAGCAAGCTCCGTGATGAACTAGGATGGAAGCCAGAGTTTACCAACTTTGAAGCAGGTCTCAAAGAGACCATTAAGTGGTACACAGACAACCAAGACTGGTGGAAATCTGAAAAAGAAGCGGTCGAGGCTAACTATGCCAAGACGCAACAAGTAATTAACTAAATGCATACTAAAAAGCAAGAGAACTCAAGGTCCCTTGCTTTTTATGTATGTCGTAATCTTTTATTTTCTTACTTCTTGTTTATAAAACTCTTTAAGTGCATCTTGCCAGGTTGGAATGACGAAACCTGTCGCCTTCGCTTTGGCTAAACTCATGGTTGAGTTGAGGGGACGTTTAGCCTTAGCAGGGAACTTGCTGGAGTCTACTGGTACTACTTCAACATCACTGTTCTTAAGAATTTCAACAGCAAAGTCATACCAAGTGGTGTCTTCAGTTGAGTCATTTGATAAGTGGTAGTAGCCAAATTCTTTTTGATTTTCAGTCAAGTAGGTCATGAACTCAGCCAAGGTACGTGTCCAGGTTGGGCGACCGTGTTGGTCGTTAACTACAGTGAGAGTTTTATGGGTTTTGGCAAGATTTTGCATGGTAAAGACAAAGTTTTTACCATAATTTCCAAAGACCCAAGCAGTGCGGATGATGTAATACTGTGACGTAAGGGTTTCAACAAGTTCTTCCCCCATTCGCTTGGTACGCCCGTACTCTGTCTGCGGATCAGGTAGGTCATCGACTTCCCATTCTTGTCCAACGGGTTTTTTCCCATCAAAGACATAGTCTGTCGAGATATAGACCAGAGTAGCTCCGTATTTCTCAGAGGCCTTGGCTACATTTTCAGTTCCAGTTACGTTTATGGCAAAATCCAGTTCTTTCCCCTCGTCTTCTGCCGCATCCACAGCAGTGTAGGCTGCACAATGATAGACCAGAGTTGGCTTGACCTCAGCAAATACCTTATCAACCATTTCAGCATTAGTGATATCCATTTCGGCCACATCCACTGCAACATAGTCCACATTTCGTTCATCTAGTAAATAACGTAGTTCGGTACCTAGCTGACCATTTGCACCTGTAATTAATATCATTGTCTCCTCCTCAGCTTTTCTTCTATCTAATCATAGCAAAAAAATGATAAAAAATCTGATTTTTACCTTTGGTTTGACCGTTTGTATTTTGGAAATCGTAAGTTATACAAATTGGAATTTAACACTAAGGATATCTATCAAAAAAAATATTTTTCAGAAAACGCTAAAATCATTCAAAAATTCTGAAAATTCTGTTGACAACTTTCTGAAAAGAGTCTATAATGGGATGTAAATTTTAAAGGAGAAAATGATGAAAAGTTCAAAATTACTTGCCCTTGCGGGTGTGACATTATTGGCAGCTGGTACTCTGGCTGCGTGCTCTGGATCAAGCTCAAGTGCTAAAGGTGAGAAGACATTCTCATACATTTATGAAACGGATCCTGATAACCTAAACTATTTGACAACTGGTAAGGCAGCTACAGCAAATATTACGAGCAACGTTATTGATGGTTTGCTCGAAAATGACCGCTATGGTAACTTTGTGCCATCTATGGCTGAGGATTGGTCTGTATCTAAGGATGGATTGACTTACACGTATACACTCCGAAAGGATGCAAAATGGTATACATCTGAAGGTGAGGAATATGCAGAAGTTAAAGCTCAAGACTTTGTAACAGGACTTAAATATGCTGCTGATAAAAAATCTGATGGTCTTTATTTAGTTCAAGAATCAATCAAAGGATTGGACGCCTATGTGAAAGGAGAAATTACAGACTTCTCTCAAGTAGGAATCAAGGCCCTTGATGATTATACAGTTCAGTACACATTGAACAAGCCAGAAAGCTTCTGGAATTCTAAGACAACGATGGGAGTTTTGGCCCCAGTAAATGAAGAGTTCTTGAACTCTAAAGGGGATGACTTCGCTAAGGGAACTGATTCAAGCAGTATTCTCTACAATGGTCCATTCTTACTCAAATCAATTGTTGCTAAATCTTCTGTCGAATTTGCGAAAAATCCTAACTACTGGGATAAGGACAATGTCCATATCGATAAGGTTAAATTATCATTCTGGGATGGACAAGATACCAACAAACCAACTGAAGCTTTCAAAGATGGCAGCTTTACAATGGCTCGTCTCTTCCCAACAAGCGCTAGCTACGCAGAGACTGAAAAAGCATTTAAAGACAATATTGTTTATACACAACAAGACTCTACTACTTATTTGGTAGGTACGAATATCGATCGTCAGTCTTATAAGTACACTTCTAAGACAACGGATGAAGAAAAAACATCAACCAAGAAAGCTCTTCTAAACAAAGACTTCCGTCAAGCTCTTGCTTTTGGTTTCGATAGAACAGCCTATGCTTCTCAAGTAAATGGTGCAAGCGGGGCAACTAAACTGCTTCGTAACTTGTTTGTTCCTCCTACATTTGTACAGGCAGATGGAAAGAGCTTTGGCGAAATGGTCAAAGAAAAATTGGTGACTTATGGTGACGAGTGGAGCAACGTGAACTTGGATGATGCTCAAGATGGACTCTACAACCCAGATAAGGCCAAAGCAGAGTTTGCTAAAGCTAAGACAGCTCTCCAAGCGGAAGGTGTGAAATTCCCAATCCACTTGGACATGCCTGTAGACCAAACCAATACAACAAAAGTTCAACGTGTCCAATCTTTTAAACAGTCAGTTGAAGAAAACTTAGGATCTGATAATGTGGTTGTCGATATCCAACAACTTCAAAAAGACGATGTCTTGAACATTACTTACTTTGCTGAAACTGCGGCTGGAGAAGACTGGGATATCTCAGATAACGTGGGTTGGTCTCCAGACTTTGCAGACCCTTCTACCTACCTTGATATTATCAAACCATCTGTAGGGGAAAATACAAAGACTTACCTAGGATTTGACTCTGGAACAAATAATGCTGCTGCCAAGCAAGTTGGTTTGGAAGACTACGAAAAAATGGTTGTGGAAGCTGGGGAAGAAACTACTGACGTTTCAAAACGTTATGAAAAATATGCTGCTGCCCAAGCTTGGTTGACAGACAGTGCCTTGCTCATCCCAACAACTTCTCAAACTGGTCGTCCAATGTTGTCTAAGATGGTACCATTTACACTTCCGTTTGCATACTCTGGTAACAAGGGTACGAGCGAAGCCCTCTTGTATAAATACCTAGATGTACAAGATAAGGCGGTAACAACAGAAGAGTATCAAAAAGCTCAGGAAAACTGGTTGAAAGAAAAAGAAGAGTCTAATAAGAAGGCTCAAGAAGACCTCGCAAACCATGTGAAATAATTTTGCAGGATATGAGAAAGGATTTAGTATTCCTCTTGGATGCTAAGTCCTTTTTATATCTTTAAAGCAAGCTTTTAAATTTGGGGTGTCTTGAGAAATTTTTGCGAATTTTCCTTTTTCCTATTGCTTTCTTAGATATTATTTGTTATATTAAAAGCATAATTATTTTTTTATTTATGACAGTTAAGCACGGTATTTTCAGAGAAAGGAGTATTTTTTAAAAAAGAAATGTAAACGCTTACTGTGAAGTGAAAGGATTAAGGAGTTTATGGATAAACAATTTTTTGAAAAACGCTGTAAGTTTAGTATTCGTAAGTTTACGCTTGGGGTAGCTTCGGTGATGATTGGAGCGACTTTCTTTGCGACTGCCCCAGTATTGGCTGATCAAGCAAGGGTTGGTTCAACAGATAATTTGCCAAGTGAACTAGCTGATTTGGATAAGAAGGCTAGTGATGAGGGGCACGATTTTGACAAGGAAGCTGCCGCTCAGAATCCTGGTTCAGCTGAGACTACTGAAGGGCCTCAAACAGAAGAAGAGTTGTTGGCTCAAGAAAAAGAAAAGTCTGAAAAGCCAAGCAATCTGCCAAAAGAATTAGAAGATAAGTTGGAGAAAGCTGAAGACAATGGGCGCGAAGTTGACAAGGATCAATTGGCCCAAGATACTGGGAAGCTCGTCCCAGAAGATGTGGCTAAGACTACCAATGGGGAATTAAACTACGGCGCAACTGTTAAGATTAAGACGCCATCAGGAGAAGGTAGTGGTATTGTCATTGCTAAAGACCTTGTCTTGACGGTTTCTCATAACTTTATCAAGGACAGCCAAGACGGCAATATCCGTAAGGTTGTGGATAATGACCAAGGGGATGGAGATATCTATAGCATCTCATATCCAGGATTGCCAGATGTCAAGTTTAGCAAGAAAGATATTATTCATTGGGATCGTGAAGGCTACCTGAAGGGCTTCAAAAATGATTTGGCTCTTGTGAGATTGCGTACAGTTCTCGAAAATACGCCTGTTGAAGTAACCAAAAAGCCAGTAGTTAAGAAAATCGGAGATAAACTCCATGTCTTTGGTTATCCAGAAGGGAAATTGAATCCGATTGTCAATACTACAGTTGATTTTGCGGAACCATACGGAGAAGGTGTCCAAGGGATTGGTTACCAAGGAGGAAAACCGGGTGCTAGTGGTGGCGGTATCTTTGATACAGAAGGAAAACTAGTCGGTGTACACCAAAATGGTGTAGTTGGAAAACGTAGTGGAGGAATTCTCTTCTCACCAGCTCAACTAAAATGGATACAGGACCACATGCAGGGAATTTCAAGTGTGAAACCAGCAGACTTGGAAGAGAAAGAAAAACCGGCTGAAGAAAAACCAAAAGAGGATAAACCTGCAGCTGCTAAACCTGAAACCCCTAAGACAGTCACCCCTGAATGGCAAACGGTAGCAAAAAAAGAACAGCAGGGAACAGTTACGGTTCGTGAAGAAAAAGGTGTCCGCTATAATCAATTGTCCTCAACTGCACAGAACGACAATGGCGATAAACCAGCCTTGTTTGAAAAACAAGGATTGACAGTTGATGCTAATGGAAATGCGACGGTTGATTTAACCTTCAAAGATGATTCTGAGAAGGGCAAATCACGCTTTGGTGTCTTCTTGAAATTTAAAGATACCAAGAACAATGTTTTTGTTGGTTATGACAAAGATGGCTGGTTCTGGGAGTATAAATCTCCAACCGATAGCACCTGGTATAAGGGGGGACGTGTAGCAGCGCCAGAACCAGGTTCTGTAAACCGTCTTTCTATCACTCTCAAGTCAGATGGACAACTCAATGCAACGAATAATGATGAGAAACTCTTTGATACGGTCACTTTGCCAGCAGCTGTCAATGAAACTCTCAAAAATGAGAAGAAAATCGTCCTAAAAGCTGGTTCCTATGGCAATGAGCGTACAGTTGTCAGCGTTAAAACAGACAATCAAGAAGGTGTAAAATCAGATGATACTCCTGCCCAGAAAGAAACAGGTCCGGCCGTTGATGATAGCAAGGTAACTTATGACACTATTCAGTCTAAGATCCTCAAAGCAGTGATTGACCAAGCCTTCCCACGTATTAAAGAATACAGCTTGAACGGGCATACCTTGCCAGGACAAGTCCAACAATTCAATAAAGTCTTTATCAACAAACACGAAGTCACACCTGAAGTTACCTATAAAAAAATCAATGAGACAACTGCAGAGTACTTGATGAAACTCCGTGATGAGAAAAATCTAATCAATGCAGAAATGACAGTTCGTTTGCAAGTTGTTGATAATCAGTTGCACTTTGATGTGACCAAGATTGTCAACCACAATCAAGTTACTCCAGGTCAAAAGATTGATGACGAAAGAAAACTACTTTCTTCTATTAGTTTCCTTGGCAATGCTTTAGTCTCTGTTTCGAGTGATCAAGCTGGTGCTAAGTTTGATGGGGCAACCATGTCAAACAATACGCATGTCAGCGGAGATGATCATATCGATGTAACCAATCCAATGAAAGACTTGGCTAAGGGTTACATGTATGGATTTGTTTCTACAGATAAGCTTGCTGCAGGTGTCTGGAGCAACTCTCAAAACAGCTACGGTGGGGGTTCTTATGACTGGACTCGCTTGACAGCCTACAAGGAAACAGTTGGAAATGCCAACTATGTTGGAATCCATAGTTCTGAATGGCAATGGGAAAAAGCTTATAAGGGCATTGTCCTCCCAGAATACACCAAGGAACTTCCAAGTGCCAAGGTTGTTATCACCGAAGATGCCAATGCTGACAACAAAGTCGACTGGCAAGATAGTGCCATTGCTTATCGTAGCATCATGAACAACCCTCAAGGTTGGGAAAAAGTTAAGGATATTACAGCTTATCGTATCGCGATGAACTTTGGTTCACAAGCACAAAACCCATTCCTCATGACTCTAGATGGTATCAAGAAAATCAATCTCCATACAGATGGTCTTGGCCAAGGTGTTCTCCTTAAAGGATATGGTAGCGAAGGCCATGACTCTGGTCACTTGAACTATGCTGATATTGGTAAACGTATTGGTGGTGTTGAAGACTTCAAGACCTTGATTGCGAAAGCGAAGAAATATGGTGCTCATCTAGGTATCCATGTTAACGCTTCTGAGACTTATCCTGAGTCTAAATACTTCAATGAAAAAATCCTCCGTAAGAATCCAGATGGAAGCTACAGCTATGGTTGGAACTGGCTAGACCAAGGTATCAACATTGATGCTGCTTATGACTTGGCGCATGGACGCTTGGCTCGCTGGGAAGACTTGAAGAAAAAACTTGGTGATGGTCTCGACTTTATCTATGTGGACGTTTGGGGCAATGGTCAATCTGGTGATAACGGTGCCTGGGCTACTCACGTTCTTGCTAAAGAAATTAACAAACAAGGCTGGCGTTTTGCGATTGAGTGGGGCCATGGTGGTGAATACGACTCTACCTTCCAACACTGGGCAGCTGACCTGACCTATGGTGGCTACACTAATAAAGGTATCAACAGTGCCATCACGCGCTTTATCCGTAACCACCAAAAAGATGCTTGGGTAGGTGACTACAGAAGTTACGGCGGTGCTGCAGACTACCCACTTCTAGGTGGTTACAGCATGAAGGACTTTGAAGGCTGGCAAGGAAGAAGCGACTACAATGGCTATGTAACCAACCTCTTTGCCCATGACGTCATGACTAAGTACTTCCAACACTTCACTGTAAGTAAATGGGAAAATGGTACACCAGTTACCATGACCGACAACGGTAGCACCTATAAATGGACTCCAGAAATGAAGGTTGAGCTAGTCGATGCAGCAGGTAACAAGGTTGTTGTGACTCGTAAGTCAAATGATGTCAATAGCCCACTATACCGTGAACGTACAGTAACGCTCAATGGACGTGTCATCCAAGATGGTTCAGCTTACTTGACTCCTTGGAACTGGGATGCGAATGGTAAGAAACTTCCTACTGATAAGGAAAAAATGTACTACTTCAATACGCAATCCGGTGCAACAACTTGGACCCTTCCGAGTGATTGGGCAAATAGCAAGGTTTACCTTTACAAGCTAACGGACCAAGGTAAGACAGAAGAGAAAGAACTCACTGTAACAGATGGCAAGATTACCCTAGACCTTCTAGCTAATCAACCATACGTTCTTTACCGTTCAAAACAAACCAATCCTGAAATGTCATGGAGCGAAGGCATGCACATCTATGACCAAGGATTTAATAGCGGTACCTTGAAACACTGGACCATTTCAGGCGATGCTTCTAAGGCAGAAATTGTCAAGTCTCAAGGTGCAAACGATATGCTTCGTATTCAAGGAAACAAAGAAAAAGTTAGTCTCACTCAGAAATTAACTGGCTTGAAACCAAATACCAAGTATGCCGTTTATGTCGGTGTTGATAACCGTAGTAATGCTAAGGCAAGTATCACTGTGAATACTGGTGAAAAAGAAGTGACTACTTATACCAATAAGTCTCTCGCTCTCAACTACGTTAAGGCCTACGCCCACAATACACGTCGTGACAATGCTACAGTTGACAATACAAGTTACTTCCAAAACATGTATGCCTTCTTTACAACTGGATCGGACGTCTCAAATGTCACTCTGACCTTGAGTCGTGAAGCTGGTGATGAAGCAACTTACTTTGATGAAATTCGTACCTTTGAAAATAATTCAAGCATGTATGGAGAAAAGCATGATACAGGTAAAGGCACCTTCAAACAAGACTTTGAAAATGTTGCTCAGGGTATCTTCCCATTCGTAGTGGGCGGTGTCGAAGGTGTTGAAGACAACCGCACTCACTTGTCTGAAAAGCATGATCCATATACACAACGTGGTTGGAACGGTAAAAAAGTTGATGATGTTATCGATGGAAATTGGTCACTCAAGACCAATGGACTGGTTAGCCGTCGTAACTTGGTTTACCAAACTATCCCACAAAACTTCCGCTTTGAAGCTGGTAAGACCTACCGTGTAACCTTTGAATACGAAGCAGGATCAGACAATACCTATGCCTTTGTAGTCGGTAAGGGAGAATTCCAGTCAGGTCGTCGTGGCACTCAAGCAAGCAACTTGGAAATGCATGAATTGCCAAATACTTGGACGGATTCTAAGAAAGCCAAGAAGGCAACCTTCCTCGTGACAGGCGCAGAAACAGGCGATACTTGGGTAGGTATCTACTCAACTGGAAACGCAAGCAATACTCGTGGAGATTCTGGTGGAAATGCCAACTTCCGTGGTTATAACGACTTCATGATGGATAATCTCCAAATCGAGGAAATTACCCTAACAGGTAAGATGTTGACAGAAAATGCTCTGAAAAACTACTTGCCAACTGTAGCCATGACTAACTACACCAAAGAGTCTATGGATGCTTTGAAAGAGGCGGTCTTTAACCTCAGCCAAGCAGATGATGACATTAGCGTAGAAGATGCGCGTGCAGAGATTGCCAAGATTGAAGCCTTGAAGAATGCTTTGGTACAGAAGAAAACAGCCTTGGTAGCAGAAGACTTTGAAAGTTTGGATGCGCCTGCCCAACCAGGTGAAGGCCTAGAGAATGCCTTTGATGGAAATGTGTCTAGTCTATGGCATACATCTTGGAATGGTGGAGATGTAGGCAAGCCTGCAACTATGGTCTTGAAAAAACCTACTGAAATCACAGGACTTCGTTATGTTCCACGTGCATCCGATTCAAATGGAAACTTGCGAGATGTGAAACTGGTTGTCACAGATGAGTCTGGTAAGGAACATACCTTCACCGTAACAGATTGGCCAAATAACAACAAACCAAAAGACATTGACTTTGGTAAGACAATCAAGGCTAAGAAAATTGTCCTTACTGGTACCAAGACATACGGAGATGGTGGAGATAAATACCAATCTGCAGCGGAACTCATCTTTACTCGTCCACAAGTAGCAGAGACACCTCTTGACTTGTCAGGCTATGAAGCGGCTTTAGCTAAGGCGCAGAAATTGACAGACAAAGAAAATCAAGAGGAAGTGGCTGGAGTTCAGGCCAGCATGAAATATGCGACGGATAATCATCTCTTGACTGAAAGAATGGTCGAGTTCTTCGCAGACTATCTCAACCAATTACAAGATAAGGCTGCTAAACCAGACACTCCTACAAGCAGCAAGGGTGAAGAGCAACCTCCAGTTCTTGAAGTTCCTGAATTCAAAGGCGGCGTCAATGCAGCAGAAGCAGCTGTACATGAGGTTCCTGAGTTCAAGGGCGGCGTTAATGCGGTTGAAGCAGCTGTACATGAGGTTCCTGAGTTCAAGGGAGGAGTCAATGCGGTTGAAGCAGCTGTACATGAAGTTCCTGAGTTCAAGGGTGGGGTTAATGCAGTTGAAGCAGCTGTCAATGAAGCACCAGAGTTTAAGGGCGGCGTCAATGCGGTTCAAGCCTTGGTAAACGAGAAACCAGCCTACACAGGTGTATTGGCTACTGCTGGAGATCAAGCAGCTCCAACAGTTGAAAAACCTGAGTACCCGCTCACTCTAAGCCCA
This sequence comes from bacterium, assembly GCA_905221415.1. Lineage (GTDB taxonomy): Bacteria > Bacillota > Bacilli > Lactobacillales > Streptococcaceae > Streptococcus. Next base: position 75,397 of record CAJNDC010000001.1, on the reverse strand, counting down.
GTAGCTGATGCCAAAACTCTGGAAGATAAAGAAGAGAAACTTCCTGCTACAGGAGAGCATGGTTCAGAAGCAGCCCTCTTCTTAGCAAGTGTGAGCATTGCTTTATCTGCTGCAGTTCTTGCGACAAAACGTAAAGAAGATTAATGAGATTTGATTTCAGAAGTTCAAAGCAACTCGAGTCAAAAAAAAACAAACAGCCGGAGAGGACCTCTTGGTTCTCTCCTTTTTCAAAGGAGAAATGATACCGCTTACTCATGTATGCGGATGAAAGGAATAGGAGAAAGATGGATAGACATTTTTTTGAGAAACGCTGTCACTATAGTATAAGAAAATTTGCAATCGGTGCAGCCTCCGTTATGATTGGTGCTAGTATCTTTGGCGCCAATATGGTTCAGGCGGCAGAAACAGCAACACCTTCAGAGACAGAGGGAAGTATCACTCATGTTCAAGCCTTGGATAAGTTACCAGATGATTTAGCCGCTGCGCTTGAAAAGGCGGATGCAGAAGTTGCAACAGAAGCAAGTCATGAAGAAACTCCAGCGACAGATGAGGGAACCAATCCTGCAGCAAGTGAAGAGGCAAAACCAGAGACAAGTCCTACAAGTCCCAAGCCAGCAGAAACGCCGAAACCGGTTGAAACACCAAAGGCAGACAAACAACCTGCGGAAACCACTACACCAGCAGTAAAACCAGCTGAAAAGACAATCGAAGATAGAGAAGATGTCAACCATCTCGAAGGTGCTACAGCTCAGGCGAGCAACCATGAGACTGGAACTAACTTTACTGCAGATAAGGCTATTGATGGAGATGACAATACTCGTTGGGCTACGGACAAAGATGTACCAAAGCCAACCTTTGAATTAACTCTTCCAAAAACTACCCTCATCAAGCATGTAGAGATTGACTGGGATCGTCGTCTTCGTAATGGGCAAAATGACCCCAATATCAAATCTTGGAGTCTCTACTACGCAGGTCAAGAAGACGTGGGCGCTAATGGAGAAAAACAATGGAAACTCGCTCATACCAAGACTGGAGAACCTGTTTTAGACGAGAAAGTTGACTTAGCCAATAGTATTCAAGCTAAATATCTCAAGTTAGAGATCAATGACTATCAAGCGGGGACAATGGGCTGGAGAAACGTTGGAATTCAAGAAATTCGAGCTTATTCTAACGTTCCGGACCATAGTAAGGTAACGGATATCCGCCAAGTAACCGAACTAACAGTAGCAGAAGATGGACAGTCTCTTGTCTTACCAACTTTACCAGGAAAAGTCAGTCTTATCGGAAGCAATAAACAAGGTGTAATTGACCTTCAAAATCGTATCTATAAACCTCTGACAGATCAACGTGTTAAGGTTATGGTGCAGCAAATCAAAGACAGCCATACTTTCACTAAGGAATTTGAAGTAGTCGTCAAGGGGCTACATCAGGACGAAGGTGTGGGTGTCAAACCAAAAGTAGCACCAGCTGTTCAACAATGGTATGGGAAAGAAGGCCAATCTTCTATCACTTCAGATACAGTCCTTGCAACAGGAGATTCAGGCTTTGATCAGGCTGCAACCTTCTACCAGTCAGACCTTGCAAGCCGTGGATTGGAACTTGCAACAGGTGACAAACAGGCTCAAAAACGAATCGAATTTAAAAAGGTTGAAAACAAAGGTTATGGCAAGGAAGGCTATGGAATCACTATCCAAGATGATGTGATTACCATTGAAGCTGCAACGAACACAGGAGCCTTCTATGCAACTCGTACTCTTCTTCAAATGGGAGAAACAGACCTACAAAATGGCGAAATTCGTGATTTCCCAAGTTTCAGCCACCGTGGCTTTATGCTGGATACAGGTCGTAAATTTATCCCTTATGACACTCTTGTAGACATCATGCTCAACATGGCTTACTACAAGATGAACGACTTGCAGTTGCACCTTAATGATAACTATATCTTCCTAAAAGAACACTTGGCAGGTAAGAATTTAACACAAGAAGAAGAGCTTAAGTACGTTCTAGAACATGCCAAGACTGGTTTCCGTGTGGAGACAGACATTGTCGGTAAGAATGGTCAAAAATTGACATCAGATGAGCATTATACCAAGGAAGAAATGCAAAATCTGATTAAACTTGCCAAGGCCTTGCATATCAACTTAGTGCCAGAAATTGACACACCAGGTCACGCCTTGTCCTTTGTCAAAGTCCGCCCAGACCTCATGTATCAAGGTAGTTTGAGTGATTATGCTGGCAAACACAATGTTGAGCGCGTAGCCATGCTGGACCTAGATAATAAATACGATGAAACGCTAGCTTTTGTCAAATCAGTTTATGACAAACTCCTCGATGGTCCAGATGCACCACTTCATGGGGTATCAACTGTTCATATCGGAACGGATGAATACTATGGCAGCAGAGAAAGCTATCGCCGCTATGTCAATGACCTTATCAAATACATTAAAGGAAAAGGTTATACCCCTCGTATCTGGGGTTCGCTCAGTGCGAAACGAGGTAAAACAGCGGTTGATTGGAACGGAGTAGAAGTTGATATCTGGAGTATTAGCTGGCAACGACCAAATGAAGCCATTGCTCAGGGAGCTAAGATTATCAACATCACAGATGTACCGACCTATAGTGTGCCAAGTGGAAGCAATAGCCAAGCAGCCTACGGGGACTATGCTAACTACGAACGCCAGTACAATAGCTGGACACCGAATGATTTCCAAACAGGTGGAGGTCCACTTCTACCAGCTTCTCATCCAAGTATTATTGGTGGTGGGCACGCAGTTTGGAATGACAATATCGACCTTCACGAGACAGGTTTGACCTCTTATGATATCTTTAAACGCTTCTTCAAGAGCATGCAAACCACTGCGGAGCGCACTTGGGGATCTGACCGTGCAGCTGCGACCTTTGCAGAACGCACCCTACCAACGAGCCCTTATGCGCCACAGTCAAATCCTGATAAAGAGATTGATCAAAGCGACTTGTTTACCATCAATCCTGAAACCGTCAAGAACTATGCAAGTAAGAAGGTGAAGACAAGCGAGCAGGGATTGGCTTTTGAGAAAGACAGCAGCGTCGAAGGCTTAGCAGGTGATGTTGGTCCAAGTCATGTCTTGAAGTTTGATGTGACTGTCACTGGAGACGGGGAACAAACCTTCTCAACAAGTGGGGACAACCGTATCTATCTAGCTGATAAAGACGGCTACCTTGCTTATCAATTTGAACAGTTCCATATCCAATTCAATAAAAAACTTGAAAAGAACAACCGTTATCAAATCTCCATCGTGACCAAACCACAATCTACAGAAGTCTATGTGGATGGTGAAAAGATTGAGCGTATTGCAAATCCAGCCCATCCTCGTTTTGCCCACAATAGCTTGGTACTACCGCTTGAAAGCATCGGTGGGTTCAAAGGAATCTTGCATAGTGCAGAGTTGTCAGACAAACCATTTGTAAATCCTCGCTTGATTTCAAATGATAAGATTATTGCAACCGCAAGCAGTCAGCAACTTCCAGGAAACGCGACTGAAGGCGCTGTTGAAAAGGCCTTTGACAATGATCCAAATACCTTCTGGCATACTAAGTGGACCGGTGACACTGCGCCATACACCCTTACTATGACCTTGAAAGAAGCAGAAAAAGTCAATGGCTTGACTTATCTCCCACGCCCAGGTGGTGGAAATGGTGTCGTGACGCGCTACGAAATCTACGCACAAAAAGATGGCCAAATGGTCAAGGTTTCAGAAGGAAGCTGGGACAACAACGCCCAAGAAAAAACAGTCAACTTTGCGGCTATACATACCAACAAGATTGAGTTGAAAGTATTGGAAGGCGTTGGTGATTTTGCAAGTGCGGCTGAAGTTCATCTATTGAAACCTGTCAAAGAAGGACAGGAAACACCTGCACCAAGTCAACCAGAAAAACCAACTACTCCTGAAAAACCAAAAGTAGACCAAACCGGTGATGGAACAGTTGAATTGGCAGATCAATTCACTGCAAGTAAACCAGCTAGTGAAGACAGCATTGCAGCTGCTAGCAAGAGCAATGACTATCTCAAGAAAGAGTACAAGGTCTTTCCAACGCCACAAAAAGTGACTTATGGCGAAGGTGTTACAGCCCTTCGTAAGCAAGTCAATCTAGTTATGGGTGATCAACTCGATATCTATACTCGTAATCGCTTGAAGAGTGTCTTGCAGGACAATCAAGTATCTTATACAACTGGTAAGGCAGCAATCGCTGGCGCAACCAATATCCATCTTGGAGTGCATGGACGAGGTTCACAAGCAGAGCAAAACTTGTCCAATGTTTCAGCAGGCCTCTTTGACAAGATTGACGCCTATGTCTTGAGCATCAAGGATAATTCGATTTCCATCGTCGGAAAAGATACAGATGCGGTCTTCTATGGTTTGACAACCTTGAAACACATGCTCAAGGAAAGCCAAGTGCCAGTCCTTCGCAATGTGACAGTAGAAGATTACGCAGAGCTCAAGAACCGTGGTTTCATCGAAGGTTACTATGGAAACCCATGGTCTAACGCAGATCGTGCAGAGCTCATGCGTTTTGGTGGCGATTTGAAATTGAACCAATACTTCTTTGCACCAAAAGATGATCCATATCACAACAAGAAATGGCGTGAACTCTATCCAGAAGAAAAACTAGCTGAAATTCGTGAACTTGCTCGTGTCGGAAATCAAAGTAAAACACGCTATGTCTGGACTATCCATCCATTCATGAACAACCGCATCCGCTTTGGCAATGAAGCGCATTACCAAGAAGATTTGGCAACCATCAAGGCTAAATTTACCCAGTTGATGAAAGTGGGTGTCCGCGAATTTGGTATCCTTGCAGATGATGCTCCAAGTCCAGTCGGAGGCTACAATAGCTACAACCGCTTGATGCAAGATATGACCAAGTGGTTGACTGAAATGCAGGGAACTTACAGTGGTCTTCGTAAAGAAATGATCTTTGTTCCTGGACAGTATTGGGGTAATGGACGTGAGGATGAGTTGAAATCCCTCAATGAAAATCTCCCAAGTTCAACATCCATGACCTTGACGGGTGGTAAGATTTGGGGCGAAGTCTCTGAAAGCTTCCTTTCAACTCTCAAAAACAATCTATCCGCAGGTGGCAAGACCTATCGCCCAGTTTCACTTTGGATTAACTGGCCTGTAACAGATAACTCGAAACAACACTTGATTCTAGGTGGTGGTGAGAAATTCCTTCATCCAAATGTAGATCCAAGCTTGCTATCTGGTATTATGTTGAACCCAATGCAACAGTCTGAACCATCTAAGATTGCCCTCTTTGCAGGAGCTCAATACTCATGGAAACAGTGGAAATCAGAAGAAGAAGCTAAGAAAATCAATGATATTGCCTTCAACTTTGTAGAAAATGGTCATTTTGAAGATAGCAAGGTATCAGCAGCCTTCCGCGAACTTGGTAAGCACATGATTAACCAAAACATGGATAATCGTGTCGTCAAACTAGAAGAATCTGTAGACTTGGCTCCAAAATTAACAGACTTCATGACCAAGCTCAAAGCAGGTCAGGATGTGACTGCAGAACGTGCAGCCTTGCGTGCAGAATTTGCCAAGATTAAAGAAGCAGCCGAACTCTATAAAGCATCAGGCGATAAAAAAATGGTTGCCCAAATCCACTATTGGTTGGATAATGCAATCGATCAAATGAATGCTCTCGATGCCTTCCTTACAGGAATCGAAGCCATGGCTACAAATGATGCAGCCAAACTCTGGGATAGTTACTATAAAGGTTTGAAATTGTACGAACAGTCTCAAACTCACACCTTCCATTATGTAGACCATATGGAAAAGGCTGAATTGGGTGTTCAACATATTCGTCCATTTATCCTATCCTTGAAAGAAGTTCTAGCGTCTGAAGTTCAAAAAGTCTTGCATCCAGACCAAATCATCAGTACCTTTATTACCAATCGAACAGGTGTAGAAGGTGGTTTGGCAGAAGTAACGGATGGCGACTTGGCAACTCATGCGATTATTAAATCACCAAACAGCATCAAGACAGGTGATTATATTGGTATGAAGTTCAACAAGCCGGTAGCGATCCAAACCTTGACCTTTGCAATGGGAACGCAGGCAAATCCACGTGATACCTTTAGTAAGGCAGAAGTGCAGTATCAAGATGAAAACGATAACTGGATAACCTTGAAAGAGCCAAGCTATGTCGGAAATGAATCCCTACTTAAGTTTGAAAATCTCACTATCAAGGCCAAGGCAGTTCGCATGATTGCGACAGCAGACCGCGAGAACACTTGGTTTGCAGTTCAGGAAATTGCAGTCAACCGTCCAGTTGAAAAAGCTCGTAGCCAACAAGCAACGACAGTTAGTCTAAGCTCAAACTTAGTTTACAAACTAAATACCTCAGCTCATCAAATCACTGATGGCAAGGACAATACAGAAGCCATGATGGCAAATGCTGACGGTAGCAATACGACACCAGTAGATGCTTGGGCACAACTGGACCTCGGTGAAGTCAAGTCAGTCACTAAAGTACGACTTCGCCAAGGAACGGGTGATAAGCTTGCCGCAGGTGTACTTGAGTACTCTACAGATGGAACTGCATGGCAAGAGTTGGATCGCCTATCAGGAGAACAAACCAAGGAAGTGACCAGAGCGATCAACGCTCGTTACATCCGAGTACGCAATACCAAGGCCCTCGACCTCTGGTGGCGTATCCAGGACTTCTCTGTTGAGACACGCTCTGGAAACAGTGAGTTAACAGACACCAACGTCGACGCCTTGAAGGAAACACCAGTAGTGGATAGCTTGGGCAGTTACGAGCTTCAAATTCCAGCTGGAACCAAACTCCCTGCTCATAGCTATCTAGGAATGAAGCTTGACCGTATCCATCAAATCAAGAGCATCCAGCTCAAAGGTCAGGCCAACCCTGCTCTTACTCTAGAGTACTCTGCAAATGCGCAAGAATGGACGCCAGCTAGCCAATTGACAGACAGAACTGTCGCAACCCACTTGGTTCGTTATGTTCGTCTGGTCAATAAAACAGATCAGGAACAAGATGTGACAGTCACTTCTCTCCTTGTGACAACCAAAGAAGTGCAACCAACCAAACTAGAATCTACAACTATGGGCATTCATCCGACATACGGAAGCAATGATGTTCGTAAACTGAACAACCTAGATCAACTATTTGACGGTGTTTACAATAACTTCGTTGAGTTTTCAGACTATGCCCATAAAGATGGCCATGTAACCTTGAAACTTGGTAGCGAACGTACCATCAAGAAGATTAGAGCCTACATCCAAGACGGAACTCAAAACTACCTTCGTGATGGTAAGATCCAAGTCAGCCAAGACGGTAAAACTTGGACAGATGTCGTGACAGTAGGAGATGGTGTGGCCAATAGCCAACACGATGATTCTCTGACAGATGGTTGGACACATGATTCTAAGATGCCAGGAAATCGCTATATCGAGGGTGAATTGACGACACCAGTCAAAGCTAACTATCTCCGTGTCCTCTATACGGCAGACTATGATGCCCGTTTTGTAGGCTTTACAGAATTGGTCATCAACGATGGTGAGTTTGTCAAACCAATCAATGATCCAACAGTAGAAGGAAGTAGTGGAGAAAGCCAAGGCAACCTTTATAATAATCTTGTAGACGGCAAAGTCTTGACCAGCTACAAGTCTGAAAAAGACAAGGGCGAATTGGTGTATCACTTATCCGAACCAACCAAAGCCAACCACCTTCGTCTTGTTTCCAGTCTTCCTGAAGGAGCGCAAGCACGTGTTCTTGCTAGAACACTTAAGGATGGCCAAGACAGTTGGCTAGACCTCGGTGCCATTACATCCAGTCTCCAAACCTTCGCTATCCGAAATGGTGGAACTCTTCTAGATGTCAAATTAGCCTGGGAAGGCGGCAAGGCCGAGTTTTATGAATTGGCGAGCTTCTATCAAGAATTAACAGAAGAACCGGTTCAATCAAGCAAGGGCGAAGAACCAGCACCCGTTCTTGAGATTCCTGAATTCACAGGTGGTGTCAATGCAGCTGAGGCCTTGGTACATGAAGTACCAGAGTACACAGGCCCAGTAGCAACAGTGGGTGACCAAGCTGCTCCAACAGTAGAGAAACCTGAGTTTCAAGGTGGTGTCAATGCAGTTGAAGCCTTGGTACATAAGCTTCCAGAGTACACAGGCCCATTATCGACAGTAGGCGACCAACCAGCTCCGACAGTTGAGAAGCCTGAGTTCCAGGGCGGTGTCAATGCAGTTGAAGCTTTGGTACATGAACTTCCAGAGTACACAGGCCCAATCTCAACAGTAGGCGACCAAGCCGCTCCAACTGTAGAGAAACCTGAGTTTAAACTTAGCTCTTTAGCTTCCTATCAAGGTAAGACGCCAGATTATAAGCAAGAAATAGCTAGACCAGAAACAGCTGAACAAAGCTTGCCAGCAACTGGTGAGAGTCAATCTGACACAGCCCTCTTCCTAGCAGGTGTTAGCCTAGCCCTATCTGCTCTCTTTGTAGCAAAAACAAAGAAAGACTAGTATTTAGTAAAATCTCTTAACAAGATTACGAACTCAGTTTCTTATCTTTCCCAATGAGGTTTATAGTACGTAGAAAGCCTGAGAAGATTTCTTCTCAGGCTTTTGATAAGCACACAAATACGATACTGCTATGAAAAAATCACCCAGAGTATTCTGGGTGATAAATGTTATGGTTGTGCTGGTTGCGGATTCTGGTTTTGTTGGCCAGGGGTTGTATTTGATTGTTGCGTATTATTGTTAGGATTGGTAGTCGTACTATTATTTGTGCTTGGAGTAGTTGAGCTAGACTGTGAAGTTGAGCTTTCTGATGTCGAGCTTGAACTTTCAGTTGATGGGGTTTGCTGTGGAGTAGGTGTAGTCCATGTAGAACGAGCACCATTTTTAAATACGAATTCTCCACTTCTGTAGAGGCCCTCAGGCATAGTCCAGTCACCAGGATGATCATCTTCAGAGAGATAAGTCATCATTGAACGGTAGACCTTCGCAGCAACATAGAAGCCATCACCAACGATAGGAGTAAGACGATTTGAGTAACCTGTCCAAACTGCCATTGAATATTTACGAGTATAGCCAACGAACATTTCGTCCGGAGCTACATAACCCGTATTTTTAATGTAGTTTTCAATCTCATCATCTGTATAGTTTGACGTACCAGTTTTACCAGCTTGAGGTAGCCAAGGGAGATAAGCACCACGACCAGATCCGTATGCTAAGACAGTCTTCATCATTTCTGTCATCATATAGGCGGTCGTCTCTTTCATGGCACGAGTACCAGGATCAGCGTATTCCTTTGAGCTACCATCGCTAAAGACGATTTTGTTGATATACATTGGTTTATGGTAGATACCACCGTTAGCAAAAGAAGCGTAAGCAGCAGCCATTTTCTCGCTACTTGCTCCATACTTTTTGTTTGACTCAGTCGTATTACTTGAAATCGCGTTGGCATAGTGCATATCTGGATAGTCAATACCGATTCCATTTAGGAAGGTCTTGGCCCTATCCAAACCGACTTTGTTCAAGGTTTCTACGGCTGTAACGTTACGTGATTGTTGGAGCGCATATTGGATGGTGATATTTCCAAAATAACTTCTATCCCAGTTGTAAACAGGGGTATCTGTTCCAGGATAGTTGTATGGAACATCATGTACAATCGAAGCAGTTGAGTCGTAGATGTCATACTCTAAGGCAGGAGCATAGTCTGTGATTGGCTTCATGGTAGAACCCCAGTCACGGTTGGTTTCAACAGCTTGGTTGATTCCGAAGGAAACATTGCTTGATTGGTGACGAGAACCTAACTGAGCAATGACTTTCCCGTTTGTGACATCAACGATAGTAGAGGCCACCTGTAACTCATCATCTGGATAGTTGACATACTCGTCCGTATTGTAAATATCCCAGAGACGTTGTTGGACCTTAGAATCAACGTTGGTGTAGACTTCCATACCCGTCGTTAAGAGATTGTAGCCTGTTTCTTGTTCGACTTGATCGATTACCTCTTTGAGATAGTTGTCCATGTATGGAGGATAACTATTAGCCGATTTTAAGCTTTGAAGTCCATCTGTAATCGGAGTATTAATCGCTTTTTCATATTGCTCAGCTGTAATATAACCTTGCCCTTTCATCTCAGAGAGGACGAGATTACGACGTTCTTGAGCAGCTTCTGGATGCGAGTATGGATCATATTGGTTTGGAGCCTGAGGCATTCCGGCAAGGAGGGCCAATTGAGGGATGCTCAAATCTTTAAGGTCTTTGCCATAGTAACTTTGAGCAGCCGTCTGCATTCCGTAGTTTCCGTTTGACATGTAAACCTTGTTGATGTAGTAGGTCAAGATCTCTTGTTTAGTCGCTTTTTGTTCTAGCTGAACGGCGAGCCATGCCTCCTGAGCCTTACGAGAAAGGGTTTGGTCAGAAGTTGACGTAGAGAAATAGGTTAACTTGATCAACTGCTGCGTCAAAGTTGAAGCCCCTTGAAGGCCTCCGCTACCACGGAGATTTCGTAGGGTGGCACCTAGGATACGGATAGTATCAATTCCTCGGTGATTAAAGAAGCGATGGTCTTCAATCGAAACAATAGCGTTGACCAAATCGGTCGGTATTTCGTTTGCTTGTGCATTGACCCGACGTTCTGAACCAAGATCAGCGATGAGTTCATCGTTATTGTCATAAATTTTACTAGACGTTGTAGCGACTAGTTTACTTTCAGATAGGGCTGGAGTCTTGCTAACATAGTAGAGAAAGAGACCTCCGCCCAGCATAATAGCTGCGATAAATACAGTTAAGAAGCAGATACTGATATATTTAGTTATTCGCAGGATAGTTTGTTTGTTCATCTTGTTTTACCACCTAGTAAATGTTCTTTGATAATATCGAGATAGGGAATCTGGGGAAAGGCACCCAGCTCAATCCTATATCCATTTTCTCGAATATATCCAAGTGGCATTGACTTTTGTCCCTTATCTTGATGATAGAAACGAATCAGGTCAACAGCCGGCAATAAATAAGTTTCTTGCTGAGAAGCAAAGTGAAGAAGGACAAAGCAGATTCCTCGCTGGGCAAGGACCTGTTCCATATGCTGAATCTGATGGTGATGGAAATTCTTCATCGGAATCGCATGTTTTTGCCTAGTTTCCTTTGCTTCAAAGTCGATGTAATATCCATCATAAACCCCTGAATAGTCTGTGGTTGAGGCTTGTCTAAAGTAGGCTTCAACGATCTTGGCTCGACTTCGTTGGGGATAGTCAACACGTACGATTTGGATGGGAGTTGGTTTCTTGTGAATCACTGCCATCCCATGCGACAAGTAATAATCGTTCGTAGCGTTGATCATCTTTTCAAAAGACATTCCCCGATTTGCGAAATTTTTAGTTTGTGACGGGGGAGCTTGTCTCTTCTGTGATGAAATTTTATGTGGATAGTTGACCATAATTCTCCTTATTGGTACAATAACATCACTCTATTATATCATAAATTTACAAAGAAAGGGTTAAAAATGACAACAGCCTTGATTTCAGGTTATTCTGCCTTCGACCTTGGTCTCTTTAATGACAAGGATATTCGCGTTGATATTATCAAAACAGCTATTCGGAGAGACCTGGAGCGTCTAGCGGAGGAAGGGGTGACCTGGCTTGTCTTTACGGGGGCTCTGGGCTTTGAGTACTGGGTACTTCAGGTGGCGAAAGACATGAAAATAGACTATGGATTTCAGCTGGCGACCATTTTTGATTTTGAAACCCATGGCAGTAACTGGAATGAAGCCAATCAAGTGAAGTTGAGCGAATTCAAGCAAGTTGATTTTGTCAAATATGCCTATCCACAGTATGAACACAAGGGACAACTACGTGATTATCAGAAATTTTTACTGGAGAACACAGATATTTGCTATCTTTTTTATGATGAAGAAAACAAAACTAAGTTACAATATTTTTACCAAATGATGAAAAATCAAGCGGACTATGTTACAAGGCAATTAACATTTGATGAGTTAAATGAACTAGCAGAAAATTTTTCTGAAAAGTAACCCTTTGACCTTGATTTTTACTTGTCTTTTTTTATATAATAATACTAGTAACCCAGAATGGAGAGAGACATGGCAAGTATTATATTTTCAGCAAAAGATATTTTTGAACAAGAGTTTGGACGCGAAGTACGTGGATACAGTAAAGCAGAGGTAGATGAATTCCTCGATGATGTGATTAAGGATTATGAAACTTACGCAGCTTTGGTTAAATCCCTTCGCCAAGAAATTGCTGATTTGAAGGAGGAGTTGTCTCGTAAACCACAGGCGGCTCCAACTCAACCAGACTCTATTGAAGTAACAGCTTCTACTTCAATGACAAACTTTGATATTTTGAAACGCTTAAATCGTCTCGAAAAAGAAGTATTTGGTAAGCAAATCTTAGACAATCAAGATTGATAATTGACTAAGGAATGAGTGCAATTTTTGGATAATCGCGTGAAGAGGTTCTCTTTTCATGAGGAAAGTCCATGCTAGCACAGGCTGTGATGCCTGTAGTGTTTGTGCTAGGCGAATCCATAAGCCTAGGGACGAGTGATCGTTACGGCAGTCGAAATGGCTAAGTCTTCGGATAGGTCAGAATAGGCTTGAAAGTGCCACAGTGACGGAGTCTTTCTGGAAACAGAGAGAGTGGAACGCGGTAAACCCCTCAAGCTAGCAACCCAAATTTTGGTCGGGGCATGGAGTGCACGGAAACGAACGTAGTACTCTGACTGCTAGCAGATTTATGCTGTTAGCGGTAGACAGATGATTATCGAAGGAAGTGGTCCTAGTCACTTCTGGAACAAAACATGGCTTATAGAAAATTGCATATAGGTTGGGGCTGAGAAATCTTTCTCAACCTCATTTTTTGAAGTGAACAAGAGAAAGGTCTTGCAAGACTAGAAATGAAAGAACAATTTAATTTAATCGCAACTGCTGCGGCGGGTCTCGAGGCTGTCGTTGGACGTGAGGTGCGAGACCTTGGTTATGATTGCCAGGTTGAAAATGGGCGTGTCCGCTTCCAAGGGGATGTGAAGGCAATCATTGAGACCAATCTTTGGCTTCGTGCAGCGGATCGCATCAAGATTGTAGTTGGAAGCTTTCCAGCTAAGACCTTTGAAGAGCTTTTTCAAGGTGTTTTTGCTCTAGATTGGGAAAACTATCTCCCGCTAGGAGCACGTTTCCCGATTTCAAAGGCTAAATGTGTTAAGTCAAAACTTCATAACGAGCCCAGTGTTCAGGCCATTTCTAAGAAAGCTGTTGTGAAGAAATTACAAAAACACTATGCCCGCCCAGAAGGAATTCCCTTGATGGAAACTGGTCCTGAGTTTAAGATTGAGGTGTCCATTCTTAAGGATGTGGCAACTGTTATGATTGACACGACAGGTTCTAGCCTCTTTAAACGTGGTTATCGTACGGAAAAAGGTGGAGCTCCTATCAAGGAAAATATGGCAGCGGCCATTTTGCAACTTTCCAACTGGTATCCAGACAAGCCCTTGATTGATCCAACCTGTGGTTCAGGAACTTTCTGTATCGAGGCGGCTATGATTGCTAGAAAGATGGCGCCGGGTCTTCGCCGTTCCTTTGCTTTTGAGGAATGGAACTGGGTTAGCGATCGGTTAATCCAAGAGGTCCGTACTGAGGCGGCTAAGCAAATTAATCGTGAACTTGAGCTGGACATTATGGGCTGTGATATTGATGCTCGTATGGTAGAAATTGCCAAGGAAAATGCCCAAGCAGCAGGTGTTGCAGGAGCTATCACCTTTAAGCAAATGCGGGTACAGGACTTGCGCACAGACAAGATCAATGGCGTTATCATTTCCAATCCACCATATGGGGAACGTTTGTCTGATGATGCGGGAGTTACCAAGCTCTATGCTGAGATGGGACAAGTCTTTGCACCACTGAAAACCTGGAGTAAGTTTATCCTGACAAGTGACGAAGCTTTTGAAAGTAAGTACGGAAGTCCAGCAGATAAAAAACGAAAACTCTATAACGGGACCTTAAAAGTGGATTTGTATCAATACTTTGGTCAGCGTGTGAAACGCCAAGAGGTAAAATAGAAAGGTAAACTCATGAGCAAGAAAAGACATGATCGTCATAAAAAAGAACAGCAAGAGCCACAATTCGACTTTGACGAAGCAAAAGATTTGACTGTTGGTCAAGCAATTCGTAAGAATGAGGAGGTTGAGGCTGGAGTATTGCCTGAAGACAATATCTTGGACAAATACATCAAACAGCATCGCGAAGAGATCGAGGCAGATAAGTTTGAAACTCGTCAGCTTGAAAAAGGAGAGTTGGCTTCTACTCAAAACTTAGAGGAATTGATCCAAGAAGTTCGTGAATCAAGTGAATCTTCTGAACAGGTAGACGATTCAGACGTGGTTGCTGAGGAATCTATTGAAGAGATAGAAAATGAAGAGACTACTCAGTTTGTTCCACCACTTCAAGATGAAGAAAATGCTGAAATAGAGCCTCTCGTTTTAACAGAAACAGAGCCCAAGCAAATAAATGAGGAACAAGAAGAGGAGACCTATACACCTCTATCACGTTCGGCTCAAACAGAACCTGAAACAGGCTCTAAGAAGAAAGGTGTTATCATCATTGCTTCTGTAGTAGCTGCAATTCTTGTGCTTGCTGGGACATATTATGTTTACCGTCAGGTATCTCGTTCGAACCAAGAAATCCAGTCTTCTCAAGCATCTTCAGGAAATCAAGAATCGCAAACCGACTTGCAAGAGTTCAATACGCTTTATGATTCCTTCTATACAGATGCCAATAAGATTGCTTTAAAAAATAGCCAGTTCGATAAGTTGAACCAGCTAAAAACCTTACTGGACAAGTTAGAAGGTAGCCATGATTATACACTTGCTAAGTCAAAATACGATAGCCTAGCAACTCAAATCAAGGCCATTCAAGATGTCAATGCCCTCTTTGAAAGTCCAGCTATTACTGATGGTGTCTTGGATACCAATGCTAAGGCCAAATCAGATGCTAAGTTCACGGAAATTAAAACGGGAAATACAGAGCTTGATAAACTGTTAGATCAGGCGATTAGTCTTGGTAAGAGTCAACAAACCAGTGCTTCCAGCTCAAGTTCTAGCACGAGTCAAGCAAGCTCAAGTTCAGCTACAGAAAGCAATGCAAGCAGTACGACACCTTCAACAAGCACCACGGCACCAGCTAGAGACACAAATGGTGGTTTGTCTGGCGATGGGGTTAATCTTCAAAGAAGTGCTAGCCGTGTACCGTACAACCAATCAGCTGTAGACGATAGCAACAACCCTGCTTGGACGTTTGCGGATGGTGTATTGGAACAAGTTCTAGCAACATCACGTGCTCGTGGCTATATCACTGGAAATCAATATATCCTAGAACGTGTCAATATTGTAAACGGAAACGGCTATTACAACCTCTACAAACCAGATGGAACTTACCTATTCACCCTCAACTGTAAGACTGGTTACTTTGTAGGGAATGGTTCTGGTCACGCTGATGACTTGGACTACTAGGGGACCGTTACAAAATGCTTTCCTTTCATAGGTAAAAATGATAAAATAAAACATATTAAACAAGAGGAGTGTCACATGACAAAAGCTAACTTTGGTGTCGTTGGTATGGCCGTAATGGGTCGTAACCTTGCCCTAAATATCGAATCTCGTGGTTATACAGTTGCCATTTACAACCGTAGTAAAGAAAAAACAGAAGACGTAATTGCCTGCCATCCTGAAAAGAACTTTGTGCCAAGCTATGACGTGGAAAGCTTTGTAAACTCAATCGAAAAACCTCGTCGTATCATGCTCATGGTTCAAGCTGGACCTGGTACAGACGCAACTATCCAAGCCCTTCTTCCACACCTTGATAAGGGTGATATCTTGATTGACGGAGGAAATACTTTCTACAAAGATACCATCCGTCGTAATGAAGAATTGGCAAACTCAGGGATCAACTTTATCGGTACAGGGGTTTCCGGTGGTGAAAAAGGTGCCCTTGAAGGTCCTTCTATCATGCCTGGTGGACAAAAAGAAGCCTACGAATTGGTTGCTGATGTTCTCGAAGAAATCTCAGCTAAAGCACCAGAAGATGGCAAACCATGTGTGACTTACATCGGTCCTGATGGAGCTGGTCACTATGTAAAAATGGTCCACAACGGTATCGAGTATGGTGATATGCAATTAATCGCAGAAAGCTATGACTTGATGCAACACTTGCTTGGCCTTTCTGCAGAAGACATGGCCGAAATCTTTACTGAGTGGAACAAGGGAGAGTTGGACAGCTACTTGATTGAAATCACAGCTGATATCTTGAACCGTAAAGACGATGAAGGTCAAGATGGACCAATCGTAGACTACATCCTGGATGCTGCAGGAAACAAAGGAACTGGTAAATGGACTAGCCAATCAGCACTTGACCTTGGTGTGCCATTGTCACTTATCACTGAGTCAGTATTTGCCCGCTACATCTCTACATACAAAGAAGAGCGTGTACATGCTAGCAAGGTCCTTCCAAAACCAGCTGCCTTCAAATTTGAAGGTGACAAGGCTGAGTTGATCGAAAAGATCCGTCAAGCCCTTTACTTCTCAAAAATTATTTCATACGCACAAGGTTTTGCTCAATTGCGTGTGGCTTCTAAAGAAAATAACTGGAACTTGCCATTTGCAGACATCGCCTCTATCTGGCGTGATGGCTGTATCATCCGTTCTCGTTTCTTGCAAAAGATCACAGATGCCTACAACCGTGATGCAGACCTTGCAAACCTTCTCTTGGATGAGTACTTCTTGGATGTCACTGCTAAGTACCAACAAGCAGTTCGTGATATCGTAGCTCTTGCTGTTCAAGCTGGTGTACCAGTGCCAACCTTCTCAGCAGCTATTACTTACTTTGATAGCTACCGTTCAGCAAACCTTCCTGCAAACTTGATCCAAGCACAACGTGACTACTTTGGTGCACACACTTACCAACGTAAAGACAAAGAAGGAATCTTCCACTACTCTTGGTATGACGAGAAATAAGTAGGTCTGCCATGGGGAAACGGATTTTATTACTTGAGAAAGAACGAAATCTCGCACATTTTCTCAGTCTGGAACTCCAAAAAGAGCAATACCGTGTTGATCTTGTAGAGGAGGGACAAAAAGCCCTCTCCATGGCTCTCCAGACAGATTATGACTTGATTTTACTGAATGCTCGTCTGGGGGATATGACGGCCCAGGATTTTGCAGAGAGGCTAAGTCGGACAAAACCTGCCTCAGTGATTATGGTCTTGGACCATCGCGAAGAATTGCAAGACCAGATTGAGACAATCCAGCACTTCGCCGTTTCTTACATCTATAAGCCAGTGATTATTGATCAGCTGGTGGCTCGTATTTCAGCGATTTTCCGAGGTCGGGACTTTATCGACCAACACTGTAGTCAGATGAAGGTTCCAACGTCTTACCGCAACCTTCGTATGGATGTAGAACATCATACTGTTTATCGTGGCGAGGAGATGATTGCTCTGACGCGCCGTGAGTATGACCTTTTGGCCACTCTCATGGGAAGCAAGAAGGTCTTGACTCGTGAGCAGTTGTTGGAAAGTGTTTGGAAGTACGAAAGTGCGACAGAGACCAATATCGTGGATGTTTATATCCGTTATCTACGTAGCAAGCTTGATGTAAAAGGTCAAAAAAGCTACATTAAAACCGTGCGTGGTGTTGGTTACACCATGCAAGAATAGAAAAGCAGTTGCAGTTGTGTAACTGCTTTTTTCAAATGGAGAAAGGGATGTCTGTTCGTTTTTTTTCTTTGTATTGACAGGAACGAACAGGTGTGTTACAATCCTTTTTAGGAGGATGAAATTAGTGAAGAAAACTTTTTATAAAAAATTGGGGATTTCAATTGTTGCTAGTACTTTGTTAGCTAGTCAGCTACCGGCAGTATCTGCTTTGACTGTTATTTCAAGTACAGGCGAGGAGTATGAGGTAAGTGAAACATTACAAGAGAGTCCGGGAAATAGTAATTTTTCACTTCCGAATGTTTCACCAACTTATGGTCAATATTATACAAATCAGCCAGAAGTCATTATTGGTAAAAATGATTTAGTTAAGGTAAAAAACACTTTACAATATCCTTATTCTACATCAGCTTATGTAAAAGCAACATTCAAATTTAAAAATGCCGATTCAGTAGAAATAGGTACAGGTAGAGGAAGTGCTTCCTTTATCAAAGACAATGTTTTGATTACAGCAGCTCATGTCGTTTATGACCGTGAATCCAAAACAGAAGCGACTGAAGTAGAGATTATGCCTGCGGCTACTCCAGATAGTAATCCATTTGGTGAAATAAAAGTCAAAGAAGTTCGTTATTTAAAAGAATTTAGAAATACTGATCCAGATGAGCTTACTACCTATGACTTAGCAGTTTTAATTTTGGAAGAACCGATTGGTGCTCAATTGGGGACGTTAGGACTTCCAAGTAACTTAGAAAATACTAAAAATCTAGATGTAACAATTACAGGATACCCTTCTTTTAATAAGTTAATTAAGCAGATGTATACTGATACAAAAGCGGTACTTCAAGATACAAATGATTTTTTATTCTATCAAGTAGATACTTTGCGTGGTGCAAGCGGTTCAGCAGTATATGATTCTAATAATAGGGTTGTCGGAGTTCATACCAATGGGAGTGAGGCAGAACAGATGAATTATGCTGTTAAGTTAAATGAGAAGGCTCTATCTTTCATCTACTCTGTTATTCAAGGGCATTCTATTGATGGTTGGAAATTGATTAGTGGTACTTGGTATTATTATAAGAATAGTACGAAACAAACAGGTTGGCAAAAGATAAATGATACTTGGTACTATCTAGATGCTTCTGGTAAGATGCTCACAGATTGGCAAAAAATATCCGGGGAGTGGTATTATTTTGAATCTTCTGGTGCAATGGCAACGGGGTGGAAATACCTCCGAGGCAAATGGTATTACTTAGATAAGAGCAATGGAGACATGAAGACTGGTTGGTACAAAGATGGCTCAACATGGTACTATCTAGATCCTTCTAATGGAGATATGAAAACCGGATGGATAAAAGTATCAGGTGAATGGTATTATCTCAAATCAAGTGGTGCTATGGTCACAGGTAGTCAGACGATTGATGGTAAAGTTTATAACTTTGCTTCATCTGGTGAGTGGATTTAATATTGGAGGGTATATAGATGAAATTTTTGAAAAAAATGTTGCAAGTTGGACTGACAGTATTTTTCTTTAGCCTGTTAGCAACAAGTACAGTATTGGCGGATGATACTGATTCAGAAGGCTGGCAATTTGTCCAAGAAAATGGTAGAACCTACTACAAGAAGGGTGACATCAAAGAAACGGCCTGGCGAGTGATTGATGGCAAGACCTATTATTTTGACTATAATGGTGAAATGGTTGTTGGGTGGCAGTATATTCCAATGCCATCTAAAGGAAGTACCATTGGTCCTTACCCAAATGGTATAAGATTAGAATACATGCCAATGTCAAAATGGTACTACTTTGATCAAGATGGGGTTTTACAAGAATTTGTTGGCTGGCAACAATTAGAGTTTAGAGATTCATTAACTGTTGGTAAAAAACATGGTGAAGGCTTTGAAGGTCCAGAAGTTCTTAAATTAGCAAATTATTACTTTGATGAAGATCATTCTTTAAAGACAGGTTGGCTCTACGATCAATCTAACTGGTACTATCTAGCAAAAACAGGTCATTTAGGAAAAGACTACCTTGGTGGTGAAAGACGTACGGGTTGGATAAACGATGATTCGACTTGGTACTACCTAGACCCAGAAACTGGCATTATGCAAACGGGTTGGCAATATCTAGGTAATAAATGGTACTATCTCCGTTCTTCAGGAGCTATGGAGACTGGCTGGTATCAAGATGGTTCAACTTGGTATTATCTAGATACTCAAAATGGCGATATGAAGACAGGCTGGGCTTATGTTGGTAACAAGTGGTACTATCTCCGTTCCTCAGGAACCATGGATACCGGTTGGTATCAGGAAGGTTCGACTTGGTACTACCTAAATTCAAGTAATGGCGATATGAAGACAGGCTGGTTCCAGGTCAATGGCAAATGGTACTACGCTTATAGCTCAGGTGCTTTAGCAGTTAGTACAAGAGTGGATGGCTACTACGTCAACTATAATGGCGAATGGGTCCAATAATGAAAGAGGCGATTGTGAAGGAAACAATCGCTTTTTTTGTGAAAATATAATAAAATAGATAGGAGAAAATACTACTGTATGAAATGAGACGGTCTTTTCGTCTGGTTAAAGGAAAACATGACAAAAAAAGTTGGTGTCGGTCAGGCACATAGTAAGATTATTTTAATAGGAGAGCACGCTGTTGTATACGGCTATCCTGCCATTTCTCTGCCTCTCTTAGAGGTGGAGGTGACATGTAAGGTGGTCCCTGCTGAAAGCCCGTGGCGTCTTTATGAGGAGGATACCTTGTCCATGGCTGTGTATGCTTCGTTAGAATATTTAGAGATTAAAGAAGCCTGCATTCGATGTGTGATTGACTCGGCTATCCCTGAAAAACGGGGGATGGGTTCGTCAGCGGCTATCAGCATAGCAGCCATTCGAGCTGTTTTTGACTACTATCAAGCCGACCTGCCTCATGATGTGCTGGAAATCCTGGTCAATCGGGCTGAGATGATTGCCCATATGAATCCTAGTGGTTTGGATGCCAAGACCTGTCTCAGTGACCAGCCCATTCGCTTTATTAAAAACGTTGGATTTACAGAGCTTGAGATGAACCTATCCGCCTATTTGGTGATTGCAGATACAGGCGTTTATGGTCACACTCGTGAAGCTATCCAAGTGGTTCAAAGCAAGGGTAAGGATGCCCTACCGTTTTTGCATGCCTTGGGAGAATTGACCCAGCAAGCAGAAGATGCGATTAGACGAAAAGATGCTGAAAGACTGGGACAAATCCTCAGTCAAGCGCATTTACATTTAAAAGAAATTGGTGTCAGCAGTCCTGAGGTAGATTCCCTCGTGGAAACGGCTCTTAGACATGGTGCTCTAGGTGCCAAGATGAGTGGTGGTGGGCTAGGAGGCTGTATTATCGCCTTGGCAAGCAATTTGACTCAAGCTCAAGAACTAGCAAAACGATTAG
This sequence comes from bacterium, assembly GCA_905221415.1. Taxonomy (GTDB): domain Bacteria; phylum Bacillota; class Bacilli; order Lactobacillales; family Streptococcaceae; genus Streptococcus. The sequence goes on along the minus strand of CAJNDC010000001.1, from coordinate 54,233 downwards.
AAGAGAAAGGAGCTGTTCAGACATGGATCGAAAGCCTGTAACAGTACGTTCCTACGCAAATATTGCCATTATCAAATATTGGGGAAAGAAAAAAGAAAAAGAGATGGTTCCTGCTACTAGCAGCATCTCTCTGACTTTGGAAAATATGTACACGGAGACGACTTTGTCATCTCTACCGACGGATGCGACTGCTGATGCCTTTTATATCAATGGTCAGTTACAAAATGATGCTGAGCATACTAAGATGAGTAAGATTATTGACCGCTACCGTCCAGCTGGGGAAGGTTTTGTCCGTATCAATACTCAAAACAACATGCCTACCGCAGCGGGCTTGTCCTCTAGTTCGAGTGGTTTGTCCGCCTTGGTCAAGGCTTGCAATGCTTATTTCCAGCTTGGATTGGATAGAAGTCAGTTGGCGCAGGAAGCTAAGTTTGCCTCAGGTTCTTCTTCTCGTAGTTTTTATGGGCCACTAGGTGCCTGGGATAAGGATAGTGGAGAAATCTACTCTGTTGATACAGACCTGAAACTATCTATGATTATGTTGGTGTTAGAGGACAAGAAAAAACCAATCTCTAGCCGTGATGGGATGAAACTCTGTGTAGAAACTTCGACGACTTTTGACGACTGGGTGCGCCAGTCTGAAAAGGACTATCAGGATATGCTAGTTTATCTCAAAGAGAATAACTTTGTCAAGGTTGGGGAATTAACGGAGAGGAATGCCCTTGCTATGCACGCTACGACCAAAACAGCATCACCAGCCTTTTCTTATCTGACCGATGCAAGCTATGAAGCCATGGACTTTATCCGCCAGCTTCGTGAGCAAGGAGAAGCCTGCTACTTTACCATGGATGCTGGTCCCAATGTCAAGGTCCTCTGTCAGGAGAAAGACTTGGAGCATTTGTCAGAAATTTTCGGTCAACGTTACCGCTTGATTGTGTCAAAAACAAAGGATTTGAGCCAAGATGATTGTTGTTAAAACTTGCGGGAAACTCTATTGGGCAGGTGAGTATGCTATTCTAGAGCCAGGGCAGTTAGCCTTGATAAAGGCCATCCCCATCTATATGAAGGCTGAGATTGCTTTTTCTGATAGTTACCGTATCTACTCAGACATGTTTGACTTTGCAGTGGACTTGACGCCAAATCCCGACTACAGCTTGATTCAAGAAACGATTGCTTTAGTGGGAGATTTCCTGACTTATCGAGGTCAGGAGCTAAGACCTTTTTCCGTGGAAATCCGTGGCAAAATGGAACGGGAAGGCAAAAAGTTTGGTCTGGGTTCGAGTGGCAGCGTCGTTGTCTTGGTGATCAGGGCCCTGCTGGCTCTATATGATATTACAGTTGATCAGGAACTCTTGTTCAAGCTAGCCAGTGCCGTCTTACTCAAGCGTGGCGACAATGGTTCTATGGGAGATCTTGCCTGTATTGTGGCAGAAGATTTGGTTCTCTACCAGTCTTTTGATCGAAAGAAGATAGCTGCTTGGTTGAAAGAAGAAAGCTTGGCAACAGTTTTAGAGCGTGACTGGGGCTTTTCCATCTCACATGTAAAACCTGCCCTAGAATGTGATTTCCTAGTGGGATGGACCAAGGAAGTGGCCGTATCGAGTCAAATGGTTCAGCAAATCAAGCAAAACATCAATCGGAATTTTTTAACTTCCTCAAAAGCGACGGTGTCTGCTTTGGTAGAAGCTTTAGAACAAGGGAAAGCAGAAGAAATCATCAAGCAGATGGAAACAGCCAGTCAACTTTTAGAAGGCTTGAGCGCAGATATCTACACACCTTCGCTCAGAGAGTTAAAAATGGCCAGCCAAGGTTTGCAAGCCGTTGCCAAGAGCAGTGGCGCTGGTGGCGGTGACTGTGGTATTGCCTTGAGTTTTGATGAGCAATCAACTGAAATCTTAAAAAATCGTTGGGCCGATCTGGGGATTGAGCTCTTATACCAAGAAAGGATAGGACATGACGACAAATCGTAAGGACGAGCACATCCGCTATGCTCTTGAGCAGAAAAGTTCTTATAATAGCTTTGATGAGGTGGAATTGATTCATTCTTCTCTGCCTCTTTATGATCTGGATGAAATTGATTTGTCTACAGAATTTGCAGGTCGACAATGGGACTTTCCTTTTTATATCAATGCCATGACGGGTGGGAGCGACAAGGGGAGAGAAATCAATCAAAAGCTGGCTCAGGTGGCAGAAGCCTGTGGGATTTTATTTGTGACGGGATCTTATAGCGCAGCCCTCAAGGATCTTACAGATGACTCATTTTCTGTCAAGTCTAGCCATCCAAAACTCCTCCTTGGAACCAATATTGGATTGGACAAACCTATCGAGTTGGGACTTCAGACTGTAGAAGCGATGAATCCTCTTCTCCTCCAAGTGCATGTCAATGTCATGCAGGAATTACTCATGCCAGAGGGAGAAAGAAAGTTTCGAAGCTGGCAATCGCATCTAGCAGATTATAGCAAGCGGATCCCTGTTCCTATTATTCTAAAGGAAGTGGGCTTTGGGATGGATGTAAAGACCATCGAACGAGCCTATGGATTGGGTGTTCGAACGGTTGACCTGTCGGGTCGTGGTGGCACCAGCTTTGCCTATATCGAAAACCGTCGCAGTGGTCAACGTGATTACCTTAATCAATGGGGGCAGTCTACTATGCAAGCCCTTCTCAATGCCCAAGACTGGAAAGACAAGGTCGAACTTTTGGTTAGCGGAGGGGTTCGGAACCCGCTGGATATGATTAAGTGCCTGGTCTTTGGTGCCAAGGCTGTAGGACTGTCACGTACCGTTCTAGAGTTGATTGAAAGCTACACAGTCGAAGAAGTGATTGGCATTGTCCAAGGCTGGAAAGAAGACCTGCGCTTGATCATGTGTGCCCTTAATTGTGCCACCATAGCAGATCTGCAAAACGTAGACTACATTCTTTATGGTAAACTAAAAGAAGCAAAAGATCAGATGTAAAAGGCGTAACCACCGCCTTTTTTCCATCCTCAGACCGAGGTGACTTTTTTGAATTGTGATAAAATAGAAAAGAGAGGATGCAGCTATGAAAAAATTTCAAATCTTTTTGTTTATAGAAGCCTGTCTGTTGACGGGAGCTCTGATTTTGATGGTATCAGAGCATTTTTCGCGTTTTCTGCTGATTTTATTCCTCTTTTTGCTCTTGCTCCGCTATTATACAGGTAAAGAGGGCAACAATGTGTTCCTCCTTGTGGCGACTATTCTTTTCTTTTTCATCGTCATGCTCAATCCCTTTGTGATTTTAGCCATCTTTGTGGCAGTTATCTATAGTCTCTTTCTTCTCTATCCAATGATGAATCAAGAAAGAGGGGATACGGACTTGGTCTTTGAAGAGGTGGTAACGGTTAAAAATGAACGCAATCCTTGGTTTGGCAATCTCCATCATTTTTCTAGCCACCAGACCTGCCAGTTTGACGATATCAACCTCTTTCGCCTCATGGGCAAGGACACCATTCATCTAGAAATAGTTATCCTAACCAATCATGACAATGTCATTATTCTTAGAAAGATGGTGGGAACGACTAGAATTATCGTACCTGTAGATGTGGAAATCAGTCTCAGTGTCAACTGCCTCTATGGAGATCTTACCTTCCTTCATCAACCTAAGCGATCCCTTCGTAATGAACACTATCATCAGGAAACCAGAGACTACCTCAAGAGTAACAAGAGCGTTAAGATTTTCCTAACTACTATGGTTGGCGATGTGGAGGTGGTCAGAGGATGAAAAAGCAATCTTATCTGTTAATTGGGCTGACTTCTTTCCTCTTTATCCTCTTTTTGACTAATAGTCTATTTGATATTTTTGAACTAGACTGGTCCTATTTGCTACAAGATATCGAGAAAACAGAGAAACTCATCTTCGTGATTTTGGTCTTTAGCCTTTCCATGACCTTCTTTTTTGTACTCTTTTGGCGCGTGATAGAAGAAGTCTCTCGCAGAAAAATGCAAGTCAATCTCAAGCGACTGCTAGCAGGGAAAGAGGTGGTTGCCTTTGCAGATCCAGACTTGGATGCCAGTTTTAAGTCCTTGTCTGGCAAGCTTAACCTCTTGACAGAGGCTGTTCAAAAGGCTGAAAATCAAAGCCTGGTCAAGGAAGAAGCAATCATCGAGAAAGAACGGAAGAGGATTGCACGCGACCTGCACGATACAGTTAGTCAGGAGTTGTTTGCAGCCCATATGATTTTATCAGGTGTCAGTCAGCAGGCTTTGAAGCTAGATAGAGAAAAGATGCAGACCCAGTTGCAAAGTGTCGCAGCCATTCTCGAAACAGCCCAGAAAGATTTGCGGGTCTTGCTCCTACATTTGCGACCTGTAGAGTTGGAAGAGAAGAGTTTGGTTGAGGGGATTCAAATCCTCTTAAAAGAGCTTGAGGACAAGAGTGATCTCAAGGTCAGCCTCAAGCAAAATGTGTCTAAATTGCCCAAGAAGATTGAAGAACATATCTTCCGTATTCTTCAGGAGCTGATCAGCAATACCCTTCGCCATGCTCAGGCCTCTTGTCTAGATGTCTACCTCTATCAGACAGATGTTGAAGTTCAGCTGAAGGTAGTGGACAATGGGATTGGTTTCCAGTTGGGGAGTTTAGATGACTTGAGTTATGGACTGCGAAATATCAAGGAGCGGGTTGAAGATATGGCAGGAACGGTTCAACTTTTGACAGCTCCAAAGCAAGGACTTGCGGTTGATATCCGTATTCCCCTGTTAGATAAGGAATCATAAAGGAGTAGAGATGAAAATTTTACTGGTAGATGACCATGAAATGGTTCGATTGGGTTTGAAAAGCTATTTTGATCTCCAAGACGATGTGGAAGTTGTGGGCGAGGCTGCCAATGGGGCTCAAGGTATTGAGTTGGCCTTGAAACTGCGTCCAGATGTCATTGTCATGGATATCGTCATGCCTGAGATGAATGGGATTGACGCAACCTTGGCCATCCTCAAAGAATGGCCTGAAGCCAAGATATTAATTGTCACCTCTTACTTGGACAATGAAAAAATCATGCCGGTCTTGAATGCGGGTGCCAAAGGTTATATGCTCAAGACTTCTAGCGCAGACGAACTGCTTCATGCCGTCCGCAAGGTGGCTGCTGGAGAGCTTGCTATTGAACAAGAGGTCAGCAAGAAGGTCGAATACCACCGTAATCATATGGAGCTTCACGAGGAGCTGACTGCGCGTGAGCGAGACGTACTTCAACTCATCGCCAAGGGCTACGAAAATCAGCGGATTGCAGATGAACTCTTTATCTCTCTCAAGACGGTCAAGACCCATGTGTCCAATATCCTTGCCAAGCTTGAGGTCAGCGATCGCACTCAGGCGGCGGTCTATGCCTTTCAGCACCGCTTGGTCGGGCAGGAGGAGTTTTAGATGAGTCTTGTAGATTTACTTGAGGAGCTAGAAGCGGGAAAAGATCCTGAGAAAGCAGGCCCAATGGAAGCCTATATGCGCCATCAATTTCCCTTTCTAGGCATTGCAGGTCCTGAAAGAAATGCCCTCTATAAAAAATACTTTCCAAGCGTGAAAAAAACAAAGATGATTGATTGGGATTTTGTGGACACTTGCTGGGAAAAGGAGCCTAGAGAATACCAATATGTGGGCGCCAACTATTTGAAAGCCATGCAGTCTTATCTAACGAAGGACGATTTACCTAAGCTTGAGCGTCTGGTCGTGACCAAGTCCTGGTGGGACACGGTAGATATCTTAGATCGAGTAGTAGGAAGTTTGGTATATGACAAGCCAGAACTTGAAGAAGTGCTTTTAAAATGGAGCCTATCAGACAATATCTGGTTGAGGCGAGTCGCTATTGACCACCAGTTGTTAAGAAAAGAAAAAACAAATGTCCAACTGATGGAAAAGATCCTACTCAACAATCTGGACCAGACAGAATTTTTTATCAACAAAGCCATCGGCTGGGCTCTAAGAGACTACTCTAAAACCAATCCCGAATGGGTAGCACGTTTTATTGAAAAAAATAAGAAAAGAATGGCTGAACTTAGTATCAAGGAAGCGAGCAAGTACCTCTAGCACTATTGAAAAGCGCATTCATTACTTGAAAAAAGTCGCTATTATATGGTATAATGGACTGTATTAAAAATTTTAAGGAGAAATGACAGAATGTCTGTATCATTTGAAAACAAAGAAACAAACCGTGGTGTCTTGACTTTCACTATCTCTCAAGACCAAATCAAACCAGAATTGGACCGTGTATTTAACTCAGTAAAGAAAACTCTTAACGTTCCTGGTTTCCGTAAAGGTCACCTTCCACGCCCTATCTTCGACCAAAAATTTGGTGAAGAAGCTCTTTATCAAGATGCAATGAACGCACTTTTGCCAAACGCTTATGAAGCTGCAGTAAAAGAAGCAGGTCTTGAAGTCGTTGCACAACCAAAAATTGACGTAACTTCAATGGAAAAAGGTCAAGACTGGGTTATCACTGCTGAAGTCGTGACAAAACCTGAAGTTAAATTGGGTGACTACAAAAACCTTGAAGTATCAGTAGATGTAGAAAAAGAAGTAACAGACGCTGACGTTGAAGAGCGTATCGAACGCGAACGCAACAACTTGGCTGAATTGGTTATCAAAGATGGTGCTGCTGAAGACGGCGACACTGTTGTGATCGACTTCGTTGGTTCTATCGACGGTGTTGAATTTGATGGTGGAAAAGGTGAAAACTTCTCACTTGGACTTGGTTCAGGACAATTCATCCCTGGATTTGAAGACCAATTGGTAGGTCACTCAGCTGGCGAAACTGTTGATGTTGTCGTAACATTCCCAGAAGACTACCAAGCAGAAGACCTTGCAGGTAAAGAAGCTAAATTCGTAACAACTATCTACGAAGTAAAAGCTAAAGAAGTTCCAGCTCTTGATGATGAACTTGCAAAAGATATCGACGAAGAAGTGGAAACTCTTGACGAATTGAAAGAAAAATACCGCAAAGAATTGACTGCCGCGAAAGAAGAAGCATACAAAGATGCTGTTGAAGGTGCAGCAATCGATAAAGCTGTAGAAAACGCTGAAATCGTAGAACTTCCAGAAGAAATGATCCACGAAGAAGTTCACCGTTCAGTAAATGAATTCCTTGGGAACTTGCAACGCCAAGGGATCAACCCTGACATGTACTTCCAAATCACAGGAACTACTCAAGAAGACCTTCACAAACAATACGAGGCAGAAGCTGAGTCACGTACTAAGACCAACCTTGTTATCGAAGCAGTTGCCAAAGCTGAAGGATTTGACGCTTCAGAAGAAGAAATCCAAAAAGAAATTGAGCAATTGGCAGCAGACTATAACATGGAAGTGGCCCAAGTTCAAAACTTGCTTTCAGCTGACATGTTGAAACACGATATCACTATCAAAAAAGCTGTTGAATTGATTACAAGCACTGCAACAGTTAAATAATCTTAAAAGAGAAAGAGCCCACCTGACTAGGTGGGCTTTCTGCTTGTCTATTTTCCAAAAATCTCTTTGAGATCTGTATCTGTAATCCCAATCATAGCTGGAATACTAGACCAGTTTTCCTCGGTGAGGATGTAGGATTGTTCAGAGTCACTTGGTGTGGTAGTTTCAGAGAAGGCTTGTTTGCTTTCTTCAATATTATTTTCAATTAAATCACTGAAGCGCTCAATCAGATAGGTCTTACGGGCAGTTCCGATATGTTTAACTGCATAGTCAAAGGCCTGTAATTCGCCAAGAAGGATGAGTTTGCTCTTGGCCCGTGTAATAGCTGTATAGATGAGATTGCGTTCCAGCATGCGCTTGCTGGAACTGGTGATGGGAAGGATGACAACGGGAAACTCACTTCCCTGAGACTTATGGATGCTCATGGCATAGGCCAGACGGATCTTGTACCATTCGTTACGTGGGTAGATGACTTCATTTCCATCAAAATCAATGACAATCTCGTCTTGTTTGGACTCGGTGTATTTTCCAGGAATCAGGTCTGTGATGTAACCTAGGTCTCCGTTAAAGACATTGACTTCGGCATCGTTGACTAGGTGAATGATCTTGTCCCCTGTTCGATAGTGACACTGAGTTGCTTCAAAGTTCACTTGCCCCTTTTGCTGAGGATTGAGCAGGTCTTGCATGAGTTGGTTGATGGCGTCAATGCCAGCAGTTCCTCGGTACATAGGCGCTAGCACCTGAATATCGCGAGCCGGGATATCACTTCTGAGGGCAGCGCCAAGAATTTTCTCAATGGTAGCTGGGATATGGCCGCTAGCGATTTCAAAGTAGGAACGGTCAGCTTTTTTCTGGGTAAAGTCGGCTGGCAAGATGCCTTGTCGAATCTGACTCGCCAAGGTAACAATAGTTGATTCTTCGCTCTGACGGTAAATCCGTTCCAAGTGAGTCTGGGGAATCAGGGATATCTGGAGCAGGTCGGCCAGAACTTGTCCAGGACTGACAGAAGGCAACTGGTCACTGTCTCCCACGATGAGGATTTTACTGTTAGAAGAAATGTTGGAGAAGAGTTGGTTGGCTAGCCAAGTATCCACCATGGAAAACTCATCTACAATGATAAAGTCGGCATCTAGATAATCTTCCAGATGGCTGGTATCATCGTCTCCCGTCATTCCCAAATGACGGTGTATAGTAGCGCTTGGCAAACCTGTCAATTCATTCATGCGCCGAGCCGCTCGACCAGTTGGTGCAGCGAGAAGAATAGGTAAGTTGCTTTTTTTCCTGAGATCGAGCCCTTCTAAGAGGGCATAAACAGCGATAATCCCATTGATAACAGTCGTCTTACCAGTACCAGGTCCACCTGTCAGGATAAAGCCCTTGTTCTGGATAGCGTCGCAGATAGCCTGTTTTTGGATGCTATCGTACTGGATACCCAGCTCTTCCTCAACACTGGCGATATGCTTTTGAATGGTTTCTAGATCCTGGCTTTTCTGCTTTCCTTTTTCGAGGATACGAACCAAGTGACTGCGAATGCCTTCTTCAGCGAAAAAGAGGCTGTTATCAAAGATTTTGGTATCAATCTGCTGAACCTTGTCTTCTTCGATCAAATGAGCTAATTCCTGAGCTACTTGGCTGGGATCCAGTTCCACGGGACGGGAAGATTCGAGGAGAGTCAGGGTTTGTTCCAGCAAATCTCGGGCTTCCATATAGGTATCGCCTGTCTCCATACATCCCTGAAAAAGACTGTGGACAAGGCCAGCACGAAAGCGTTCAGGAGCTTGGCTTTCGATACCTAGTTCGGCAGCCAATTGGTCAGCAATGGTAAAACCCAATCCTTTGATATCTTCAACCAGTTGGTAGGGATAGTTTTCGACAATATCCAGCGTTTCTTCCTTGTAAAAGTCTTGAATCTGAAAGGCCAGTTTATTGGGAATGCCGTAGTTAGCTAGTTTTGCCAAGACCATCTCTGTCCCGTAGTTGAGACGGAGGGTGGAAACAAAAGCCTCACGGTTTTTGGCAGAGAGTCCTGAGATGCCTTCTAGCTTTTCAGGATGTTCCAGAATTTCGTCAATGGTATTGTCACCATAGCTATCAACAATTTTTTGGGCCGTTTTGAGACCAATTCCCTTGAAATGACTGCTAGAAAAGTACTTGACGAGGCCCTTGCTAGTTGGTTTGGCGCGTTCATAACGGCTGATCTGAAGCTGTTCTCCATACTTGGAGTGCTGAACGATTTGCCCCCAAAAAGTGTAGTCTTCACCCTCAATCACGTCCGCCATGGTTCCTGTAACGATGATTTCAAAATCGCCAAAGTCCTCCGCGTCCGTATCTTCGATATCTAGGAGGAGAATGCGATAAAAATTACTGGGATTTTCAAAAATAATCCGTTCAATGGTGCCTGAAAAATAAACTTCCATAGGTTTCCTTTACATGAGTTCGTGAGAATTGGTCTCTTAGCAACTTTGAAAAAACTAGATGACTAAAAGGTCTTCTTCTCGCAATAGAAAAAGAGACTGAGACTTAGCATTCTCGGCCTCTTCCTTATCTTAAAAAGTTCCGATACGGTTAAGTGGCCAGAAACGGAATTTTGCTTCACCTTTTATATCGCTGGCCTTGAAGGTACCAACGTGGCGGCTGTCGCTAGAGACTAGACGATCGTCACCAAGGAGAAGGTACTCACCTTGAGGGACAGTAAAGCTGAAGCTGGTGTTGGAATTGACATCAACCGTAAAGGCTTGTGCTTTTTGAGCAAGTTCTCTAAAGTAAACTCCCTTATTGCCTTCAAATCCTTTGCCAGTATAGGTGTTTTGCAACTTTTCTGTTTTGAACAAGTTGAGGTATTCAGCTAGGTAGGGTTCATCCGTTTCTTCACCGTTGATAAAGAGTTTATCATTTTCGTAGCGGATGGTATCTCCAGGCATGCCGATAACCCTTTTGACAATGTCTTTATTTCCATCTTCCTCATGCGCAACCACAATGTCGAAGCGGTCAATTGGGAGGTGTTTAACAACGAATAGAACCTCTCCGTCAGCTAGGGTAGGGTCCATCGAGTGTCCTTCCACACGGACATTGCTCCAAAGGAAAATGCGGCTAAGGCCCACCAGCGCGATAATCAGGAAGAAAACTCCCCATTCTTTTAGAAATGTTTTAAACGAATTCATAATTTACCTTTCTAGAAGTGCTTTGGCTTTTTCAGTGTTTTTAAAATGCAGTTTGGCGCAGAAATGAAGTCCCTTCATGCCATAGGACTGCAGGATTTTGCTTGCAACCTTATCAGATGCAGTTCCAGCGCCACTTGGCAGTTGATAGCCCAGTTCTCGTCCCAGATTTTCTAGATTTTCCAGAAAGAGGTCACGAGCGATGATGGAGCTAACCGCAACAGCCAGGTATTTGCCCTCGGCTTTTTCTTCCAAACTGATCTTGTTTGGAAAACGGTTGGCTTCTTGCGCCAAGTACTTGTCATAGTTTTTAGCGCTTGTAAAAGCATCAATCACGATTTTTTCTGGCTGGACTCCTTTTTGAAGTAGGAGAAATATAGCCTGGTTGTGAAGGGCAACTTTTACAGAAACAGCATTGTAACGCTCTCCGATAACTTCGTTGTACTTGCTCGGTGAAAGGAGGAGCGCTTGGTGCTGGATTTTTTCCTTGAGGATAGGGGCAATCTGACGAATCTTTTGGTCAGTCAAGGTTTTTGAATCCCCTACGCCGAGTTTTCGCAAGAAGTTATGCTGGTCAGGTGTCACGAAGGAAGCCACGACAGCCAGTCCACCAAAGTAGGAACCATTTCCCACCTCATCAGTCCCAATCATAGGGAAATCTTGTCCACTGTTTTCTTGTTGAACTTGGTAGCCAAAGAAATTGGCGTACTGCTCAGCAGCTTCGCCTTGCAGGAGGACTTTTCCAGAAGTATAGATGGAAACTGTTGCCTGAGGCAGTCGCAAAAAATAGCGAATATAAGGATTTTTACTAGGACTGAGAGCCTTCTGATACTGACTTAAAAAGCTCTGCATTTCCTGTTCACTTGGTGTGAGTGTGATACTTGCCATAGTCTCTATTGTACCACAAAAGCAGGAGAATTGGTAAAAACTGACAAAGTTAGCGAAATTTGGTATAATATCGTGAGGTGAATTTTATGGCAAATCTAAATCGATATAAGTTTACATTCGGAAAAAAGACATTAACCTTAACAACCGAGCATGACAACCTCTTTATGGAGGAAATTGCCAAGGTTGCGACTGAAAAATACCAAGCAATTAAAGAACAAATGCCTGGGGCGGATGATGAAACCATTGCGCTTCTTTTAGCGGTCAATTGCCTGTCTACACAACTCAACCGTGAGATTGAATTTGATGACAAGGAGCAAGAGTTGTTAGAACTCCGGCACAAGTTGATTGCTGTCAAACAAGAACAGAGCAAGATTGAGGATTCCCTATGATTTCAATCCTACTCTTATTGGTTCTTGCTTGGGGCTTTTACATCGGCTACCGTAGAGGTTTGGTGCTGCAAGTTTATTATTTCCTCGTTGCAGTGATTTCAGCCTTTGTTGCGGGACAGTTTTATAAATCGCTGGGAGATCACTTCCACTTGCTTGTCCCTTATGCCAATCCTCAGGAAGGGCAGGACACCTTTTTCTTCCCTTCAGACCAGTTGTTTCATCTAGACAAAGTCTTTTACGCGGGTCTAGCCTATCTTCTAGTTTTCGGAATTTGTTATAGTATCGGACGTTTTATCGGTTTGTTCCTGCACTTGATTCCAACTAAAAAGCTCGATGTCAAATGGTTTCGTATCGGAGCAGGCCTTTTATCTCTATTGGTAACCTTATTTGTCTTGCAAATGGCTCTGACCATCCTTGCAACGATGCCTCTGGCAGTCATTCAAAATTCACTCGAAAAAAGTATAGTAGCCAAACACATCATCCAAAGTGTCCCTTTTACGACAAACCTTATCAAACAACTTTGGGTGACAAATTTAATCGGATAAAAAGGGCGGGATTTTTCCTAGCCCTTTGTTTACAGATTGGACGACTAGGTCAAAACCTCTCGTTGCTATAATCTTGTAAACCAGTATACAAGGAAAGAATATGAATACAAAAATACTAGAAACCTTAGAATTCAATAAAATCAAAGCCTTGTTTGAACCTCATCTTTTGACAGAACAAGGACTAGAGGAGCTAAAAGGCTTGGCTCCAACTGCAAAGGTGGAAAAGATCAAACAAGCCTTTACAGAGATGGAGGAGATGCAAGCCCTATTTGTGGAGCAACCTCACTTTACTATCCTAGCAACACGTGAGATTTCAGCTGTTTGCAAGCGTTTGGAGATGGGGGCGGACCTCAATATCGAGGAGTTTCTGCTCCTCAAACGAGTCTTACTTGCTAGCAGAGAGTTGCAAGGTTTTTATGCCAATCTTGAAAATGTACGCTTGGAGCAGTTGGCGAGATGGTTTGAAAAACTACACGATTTTCCCCACTTGCATGGGAGTCTTCAATCTCTAAATGATGCAGGATTTATCGAAAATTTCGCCAGTGAAGAACTAGCACGCATCCGTCGGAAAATCCATGATAGCGAGAGTCAAGTCCGAGATGTCTTGCAAGATTTGCTTAAGCAAAAAGCGCAGATGTTGACGGAAGGCATAATCGCTAGCAGAAATGGCCGTCAAGTCTTACCAGTCAAGAACACCTATCGTAATAAGATTGCAGGTGTTGTCCATGACATCTCTGCCAGTGGAAACACGGTCTATATCGAGCCACGTGAGGTCGTGAAACTGAGCGAAGAAATCGCTAGTCTGCGAGCTGACGAACGCTATGAGATGATTCGCATCCTGCAGGAACTTTCAGAACGGGTCCGTCCTCATGCTGCAGAAATTGCGAATGACGCTTGGATTATCGGCCATCTGGATCTGATTCGTGCCAAGGTGCGTTTCATTCAAGAAAGACAAGCAGTTGTTCCTCAACTTTCAGAGAATCAAGAGATTCAACTCCTTCATGTTCGCCATCCTTTGGTCAAAAATGCAGTGGCAAACGATGTACACTTTGGTAAGGAATTAACGGCCATTGTCATTACAGGTCCCAATACGGGTGGGAAGACCATCATGCTCAAAACCCTGGGCTTGACTCAACTCATGGCCCAATCTGGATTGCCCATTCTAGCTGATAAGGGGAGCCGTGTCGGTGTTTTCGAGGAAATCTTCGCGGATATTGGGGATGAGCAGTCTATCGAGCAAAGCTTGTCTACCTTCTCCAGTCACATGACCAATATCGTAGATATTCTTGGCAAGGTCAATCAGCACTCGCTCTTATTGCTAGATGAGCTTGGGGCAGGGACCGATCCGCAGGAAGGAGCAGCGCTTGCTATGGCTATTTTGGAGGATCTTCGTCTCCGTCAGGTCAAGACCATGGCGACGACCCACTATCCAGAGCTCAAGGCCTACGGTATCGAAACAGCCTTTGTGCAAAATGCCAGCATGGAGTTTGATACAGCCAGCTTGCGTCCGACCTATCGCTTTATGCAGGGAGTTCCTGGTCGAAGTAATGCCTTTGAAATTGCCAAACGTCTGGGCTTGTCAGATGTCATCGTAGGAGATGCCAGCCAGCAGGTCAATCAAGATAATGATGTCAACCGCATCATTGAACAATTGGAAGAGCAAACGCTTGAAAGCCGTAAACGCTTGGACAATATCCGTGAGGTCGAACAAGAAAACCTCAAGATGAACCGGGCGCTCAAAAAACTCTACAACGAACTCAATCGTGAAAAGGAAACCGAGCTCAACAAGGCGCGTGAACAAGCTGCCGAGATTGTGGAACTCGCTCTAAGTGAGAGTGACCAGATTCTCAAGAATCTTCACAGCAAGTCTCAACTCAAACCCCACGAAATCATTGAAGCCAAGGCTGAGCTGAAAAAACTGGCTCCTGAAAAAGTCGACTTGTCTAAAAACAAGGTTCTTCAAAAGGCCAAGAAAAAACGAGCTCCAAAGGTTGGAGATGATATCGTGGTTCTCAGTTATGGCCAACGTGGAACCTTGACTAATCAGCTTAAGGACGGCCGTTGGGAAGCCCAAGTTGGTTTGATCAAGATGACCTTGGAAGAGAAAGAATTTGATCTTGTTCAGGCTCAACAAGAAGCCCCAGTCAAGAAAAAACAAGTCAATGTCGTGAAACGAGCTTCTGGTCGTGGTCCGCAAGCAAGATTAGATCTCCGAGGTAAACGTTACGAAGAAGCCATGAATGAGCTGGATGCCTTTATTGACCAAGCCCTGCTTAATAACATGGCTCAGGTAGACATCATCCATGGTATCGGAACGGGAGTCATCCGTGAGGGCGTCACCAAATACCTACAAAGAAACAAGCATGTCAAGACTTTCGGTTATGCTCCGCAGAATGCTGGAGGTAGTGGCGCAACCATTGTGACCTTTAAAGGATAGAAAAAGAGTGTTTCTCTTTTTTTGAAAAAGAAGTGAAAATCCATCTTTTTTCAAATAATATATTGACAAAAGCTAACTTTTCTTGTAGAATAATAAAAAATAAAATACTAACACCGAATGAAGTTTAATAGAAATGGGAAAAAGTTTGTTTTCCATAACTGTAAATGGACGGAACTCTGGAGAGACCGTAAAGGCACCGAAGGGGCAAGGCAGGAAACTGCTCAAACTCTCAGGTAAAAGGACAGAGCTAGGATAGACTGCTTTTTGGCATTTATCTAGGCATTCCAGAGTACATGTATCTTGCATGTGCTCTTTCTTTTGGGGTTGAAAAGATAGGAGTAGGACATGTTAGAATTGCTAAAAGCGCTTGATGCTTTCGTTTGGGGACCTCCCCTCTTACTGTTATTGGTCGGAACGGGTATCTATCTGACCATCCGACTAGGACTTTTACAGCTAGCTCGTCTCCCCAAGGCCTTTCAGTTGATCTTTACCAAGGACAAGGGACATGGAGATGTGTCAAGTTTTGCTGCTCTATGTACAGCCCTTGCAGCTACTGTTGGAACGGGAAATATCATCGGAGTCGCGACAGCCATTAAGGTTGGTGGGCCAGGTGCTCTCTTTTGGATGTGGATGGCTGCCTTCTTTGGGATGGCAACCAAGTATGCAGAAGGCTTGCTGGCTATCAAGTACCGCACCAAGGATGCAAATGGGGCTGTAGCTGGAGGACCCATGCACTACATTCTTTTGGGAATGGGAGAAAAGTGGCGTCCCCTTGCTATCTTCTTTGCCCTAGCTGGTGTATTGGTGGCGCTTCTAGGAATTGGTACCTTTACCCAAGTCAATTCGATTACAGAATCCATTCAAAATACGGCTCAAGTGGAACCAGCTATCACGACTCTGATTTTATCCATTTTTGTAGGGATTGCCGTCTTTGGTGGCCTCAAATCCATATCAAAAGTTTCGACAGCAGTTGTTCCATTTATGGCTATTGTCTATATTTTGGGAACTCTTACAGTTATTCTCTTTAATATCGAGAAAATCCCAGCCACGCTTGCCCTCATCTTTACTTCAGCCTTTAGTCCAGCTGCTGCGGTAGGTGGTTTTGCAGGTGCTAGTATTCGGATGGCTATCCAAAATGGTGTGGCGCGAGGAGTCTTCTCTAATGAATCTGGTCTTGGTTCAGCTCCCATTGCAGCTGCTGCAGCTAAGACAAATGAGCCTGTTGAGCAAGGCTTGATTTCTATGACAGGAACATTTATTGATACGTTGATTATCTGTACTCTGACAGGTTTAACCATCTTGGTAACTGGTGTTTGGAGTGGTGAATTGAATGGAGTTGCCTTGACCCAGTCAGCATTTTCTATGGTCTTTTCACACTTTGGATCTGCCCTCTTGACCATCTTCCTTGTACTCTTTGCCTTTACGACGATTCTCGGATGGAATTACTACGGAGAGCGCTGTTTCGAGTTTCTCTTTGGTGTTCGCTTTATCTGGCTTTACCGTCTAGTCTTTGTAGTCATGGTCTTGTTGGGAGGATTTATCGAGTTGGATATGGTCTGGATTATCGCAGATATCGTCAATGCCTTAATGGCTCTACCAAACTTGATTGCCCTCTTAGTCTTGTCGCCAGTCGTCATTGCTGAGACTAAACAGTATTTTAAACACTAACCCAATCACACTTTTAGTGTGATTTTTTTCATTTCATAGGCATTTCCTATCAAGGCGATTGAAAATATATATTATCCAAGGGGGAAATTCTATGATAGACTAAATGACAATAAAATGAAAAGAGGTTTCTTATGACAACATTTACCATCCACACAGTAGAATCAGCACCAGCAGAAGTGAAAGAAGTTCTTGAAACAGTACAAAAAGATAACAATGGCTATATTCCCAACCTAATCGGTCTCTTGGCCAATGCTCCTACTGCTCTTGAAGCCTACCGAACTGTCGGAGCTATCAACCGTCGCAATAGCCTGACACCAGTGGAACGCGAAGTAGTGCAAATCACAGCTGCCGTAACCAATGGTTGTGCTTTCTGCGTCGCAGGTCATACTGCCTTTTCGATCAAACAAATCCAGATGAATGATGATCTTCTCCAAGCTCTCCGCAACCGCACTCCGATTGAAACAGATCCTAAACTAGATACTCTAGCTAAGTTTACCTTGGCGGTCATCAATACCAAAGGGCGTGTAGGAGATGAAGCCCTTAGTGAATTTTTGCAAGCTGGCTACACACAACAAAATGCCTTGGATGTGGTTCTCGGTGTTAGTCTTGCCAGTCTTTGCAACTATGCCAACAACCTAGCCAATACGCCTATTAACCCAGAATTACAACCTTATGCCTAGTTCGAATCAGAAAGAAAAAATGAAGACTGAGCAATCCAGTCTTCATTTTTCTATGCTATTTTAAGCGCTTTTATGCTATACTAATAATAACATGATTATTGGAGGATCGGATGAAAAAGTTCCCCTTGGTATTTTCTGGCTGTTTACTAGGCTTAGCAGGTGCAGGAAATCTGCTTGCAGATACTTTGCCTGTTCTGTCGCATTTATTGAGTCTGACTGGTTTAGTTTTGTGGATTTTCTTTCTGATTCTTCATCTTTTTAATTGGGAAGAAACCAAGCAAGAATTGACCAAGCCCCCTCTTTTATCTGGGATGGCCACCTTTCCTATGGCTGGGATGATTTTATCGACCTATGTCTTTCGCATATTTCATGCTCTTCCTTTGCTAGCACAAGGGATCTGGTGGTTTTCCTTTCTCTTGGATTTGGTTTTGATTGCTACTTTTACCATCAAATTTGCCTGCCAAGGTCGAAAGACTAATGCGACTCCAAGCTGGACGGTACTCTATGTGGGGATAGCAGTAGCAGCCTTGACCTATCCCCTTGTCGGCATCATTGAAATTGCCTATGCGACCTTGAGTTTTGGTTTTGTCTTGACCTTCTATCTCTATCCCCTTATTTATAGAGATTTAAAGCAAGATCCACTCCCAGTGGCCTTGCTTGGACAAGAAGGAATCTACTGTGCTCCCTTTTCTCTACTCTTGGCTTCCCTAGTTCGAGTTGGAGGAGCAAGCCTACCGACTTGGCTCTTAATCGTCATGATTTTGGCTTCTCAATCCTTCTTTTTCTTTGTTTTAACTCGCCTGCCCCATATTTTAAAACAAGGATTTCAACCAGCCTTCTCAGCCCTCACTTTTCCAACAATTATCACAGCTACTTCGCTCAAGATGGCTCAAGGAATTTTGAAACTTCCATTTCTGGATTATCTGGTGTTGGCTGAAACCGTTATTTGCCTAACTATTTTATTCTTTGTATTGGGTGCTTATCTGATTTGGTTACGAAAAAAGGTCTAGCTAAAATAGCTAAACCTTATTTTTTATAGTTTGATAACTTCAGCTCCACCCATATATGGACGAAGAACTTCTGGAATGGTTACAGAACCATCTTCATTTTGGTAGTTCTCAAGAATAGCAGCCACTGTACGTCCAACTGCAAGTCCAGAACCATTCAAGGTGTGAAGGAGTTTCACCTTGCCATCGGCTTCATCGCGGTAACGGATTTGAGCACGACGGGCTTGGAAATCTTCTGTATTTGAACAGCTTGAGATTTCACGGTAGGTATTTTGGGCTGGAATCCAAACTTCCAAGTCATAAGTCTTGGCAGCTGAAAAGCCCATGTCCCCAGTAGAGAGTGCAACAACGCGGTACGGAAGGTTGAGTTTTTGAAGGATGTTTTCAGCGTTGGCTGTCATTTTTTCTAATTCTTCATATGATTCCTCTGGTTTGGCAAATTTGACCATTTCAACCTTATGGAATTGGTGCAAACGAATCAAGCCACGTGTATCACGACCGGCAGAACCAGCCTCAGAACGGAATGACGGACTCATAGCGGTAAAGTAGATTGGCAGGTCTTTACCGTCAAGGATTTCATCACGGTAGTAGTTTGTCAAAGGCACTTCAGCCGTAGGAATAAGGACATAATTAGTGTCTTTCAATTCAAAAGTATCTTCCTTGAATTTTGGATATTGACCAGTACCAAACATTGAGTCATGGTTAACCATGTATGGTGTGATGACTTCCGTATAGCCCTCTTTACCATGCTCATCCAACATGAAGTTGTAGATAGCACGTTCCAAACGAGCACCGAGTCCTTTATAGAAGAGGAAGCGAGCTCCTGTTACCTTACCACCGCGTTCCCAGTCAAGGATACCCAAGTCTTCACCAAGATCCCAGTGAGCTTTTGGCTCGAAGTCAAACTCACGTGGAGTCCCCCAACGACGGACTTCCACATTGTCATCTTCATCAGCTCCAACAGGAACGCTGTCGGCAGGGATGTTTGGAAGAGTAGTGGTGAATTCTGTTAATTTAGCATCGATGTCCGCCAATTCAGCATCCAAGGCTTTGACTTCAGCAGATAGGGTTTGCATTGCAGCAATCTTGTCATCGGCATTTTCCTTGTTGCGCTTAGCTTGGGCAATCTCAGCAGAAACAGTGTTACGTTCTGCTTTTAGAGTTTCAACCTTGACCAAGATGTCACGACGTTTAGCATCGATTTCTTTCATCTCATTTAAGATAGCAGCATCTACACCACGTGTAGCTAATTTTTCAGCGACAGCATCAAAATCTGTGCGAATACGTTTAATATCTAACATAAGAACTCCTTTATGAAAAAAGCACACCTGACAAAGTGTTGGAGTGGCAGGGCCACGGTTCCATCCAACTTCACAGGTGTGCACTTGATTGTGTATGTAATTGTGAACAACGGTAGAATTTCACCTATCCCTCCTATCTGCTCGCAGCACCCGCAGACTTTCTGAAAGAAGGAGATAACTTACTTATCCGTTGCTATGATTATACTAAAGTTTCTACTTTTTTGCAAATAGATTTTTAAGTTTTTGTCCAATGGTCTGGAGTAGAGTCGGAAGTTTCACGACCTTGTCGTTTCCTAATTTTTCCCGAGCGATTTTGAGGATAGCTCCGGAGTCTTTTGAAGCAAAGAGGAATTTTCCTTGATCGGTGAAGACTTCAAAGTGACGGCTGATCTTGCGACCACTTACGTTGGCTCCGATTTGATTGACGCTAGACCAAGGGATTTGGATATATTGTTCGACATTGACATCAGGATAAAACTCTAAGGCTTGATCCCCAACTAGAAATTTTCCAACTTTTCCAGAGATAGAGAGGTAAGATGTCCCAGTGGTTTGGAGGTCAATGACTTGATTGAGTGATTGGGCCATGATTAGTCTGCCTTACTTTCACCGAAAAAGGCATGATAGAGAGCCTTAATAGCTGCTTTTTCTTGCTCTTTATTGACAACAAACATGATGGAAACTTCACTTGAACCTTGGGACATCATCTGGATGTTGATTTTATTCTCAGACAAAGCCCGTGTTGCAGTAGCAGTAACCCCGATATGACTCTTCATCTTTTCTCCAACAATCATAATGATGGAAAGGTCATGTTCGATTTCAGCATGGTCCACTTCAGCCTTTTGAACGAGTTGACGTATAATTTCTTCTTCTTTGATAGGAGTCAATTCGCGGGAGCGGAGGATGATTGAAAGATCGTCAATACCTGTAGGTATGTGTTCCCAACCGATGTTGAGGTCCTCAAGGATTTGCAGAACCTTGCGACCAAACCCGACTTCGCGGTTCATGAGGTATTTTGACATGTTGATGCTGACGAATCCTGAGTCACCTGCAATCCCTACTACTGGGAATTTATCACTACTGTGTTCTAAAACAATGCGCGTACCTGGGTGGTCAGGGTTGTTGGTATTCTTGATGACAAGAGGAATTTTTCCTCGGTAGGCAGGAAGAAGGGCTTCGTCATGAAGGACTGAAAATCCAGCGTAAGCCAACTCACGCATTTCACGGTAGGTTAATTCAGGAATGGAGTGTGGTTGGTGGATAATACCAGGATGGGCAGCAAAGATACCATCTACGTCTGTAAAGTTCTCATAGAGATCAGCCTTAACACCTGCTGCAATGATAGAACCTGTAATATCTGAACCACCACGTGAAAAAGTACAGATTTGATTTTCCTTAGTCACACCAAAGAAACCAGGGATAACAAGGACTTCGTTGCTATCAGCTAAGCCTTCAATCTTGTCATAACTAGATGGGATGATGCGTGCGTTTCCTGGTTCACTTGTGACAACGATCCCAGCTTCTCTTGGGTGAACATAGCGTGCATCGATGCCGTTTTGGTTAAAGTAGGCTGCAATCAATTTGGCATTGTTATTTTCTCCAGCCGCTAGGAAGGTATCATAGAGAAATTCATTGTCTTCTATAGGAAGAGTTGCCAAGGCCCGAATACTTTTAGAGATTTTTTCTAAAACAGCAGGTTTTAACCCTAGTTCACTAACCATAGCGGCATAACGGTCAATGATCCAGCTTTGGCTAGAACTGATGTCATTTCCAGCTACATAGTCGCGATAGTATTTGATCAAGGCATCAGTTACCTTGGTATCTTCAGCATTGCGTTTACCGGGTGCAGAAACGACTACAAAACGGCGTTCTTTATCACTTTTAACGATGTTTAAAACTTTTTCTAACTGACCAGCAGAGGCAAGCGAGCTTCCGCCAAATTTTACAACCTTCATAAGGACTCCTCAAGTAAGTATTTTATACGATTATAGCAGAAAGAGGGGCATTTTTCAATGAAGAAAATAACTTCCTATTATAATAGAAGAAAACACTAACTTATTCTGAAAAGCGATAACCGTTTAAAAGTAAGAGAGTCAAATTTTACTCACACTCATAAATGATGGGTAAATAATCAGCTGAGACACTTTCCTTTAGTTTTTCCTTGCCTCTTTATCCAAAAAAAGGTATACTTTGATGATAAAACAATTTTATTGCCTTATAAAAGAAAAGGAGAAGCTATGAATCATATCTTATATCAGATCGTAGATGATCTGGCTATCATCACTTTGAATCGTCCCGAAGTGGCAAATGGTTTACATATCCCAATGTGTGAGGAAATTTTAGAAGCTTTGACTCTAGCAGAGCAGGATCAAGCTGTGCAGTTCATCTTGATTAATGCGAATGGGAAGGTCTTTTCAGTTGGAGGAGACTTGGTTGAGATGAAACGCGCAGTAGACGAAGATGATATCCCTTCTTTGAATAAGATTGCAGAATTAGTCAATACAATTTCTTTTAAAATCAAGCAAATTCCTAAACCTGTTTTGATGGAGGTAGATGGAGCGGTTGCTGGTGCTGCAGCAAATATGGCAGTAGCAGTTGATTTCTGTTTAGCGACTGACAAGGCAAAATTCATTCAAGCCTTTGTCGGAGTTGGATTGGCGCCAGACGCTGGTGGGATTCATCTCTTGAGTCGTAGTATCGGGGTAACACGGGCTGCACAACTTGCCATGACAGGTGAAGCTTTGACTGCTGAAAAAGCGCTAGAATGGGGCGTGGTATACCGTGTTTGTGAAGTTGACAAATTAGAAAAAACAAGAGAACAAGTTCTGAAAAAATTAAGAAGAGGTTCAGCAAACTCATACGCAGCGATTAAAAAGTTAGTTTGGGAAAGTCAATTTAAGGATTGGCAGAATTATGCTGAATTAGAATTGAAACTACAAGAATCGTTATCTTTAACTGAAGATTTTAAAGAAGGGGTTCGAGCACATTCTGAAAGAAGAAGACCAAAATTTACAGGAAAGTAAAAAAATACTTGCACAATTTTTTGAAGTTTGTTATACTTCTTTTATCAAATGCTTTGATTGTGAAAGTTTTTTAGAGGGAGGGAAACGATTTGGACTACCAACAAGTAAATGATTATCTAACATCTATTTTCAACAATGTCCTTGTGATTGAGGAGGTTAGCTTACGAGGTAGTCGCTTCAAAGACATCTCCATCAAAGAAATGCACACGATCGATGTGATTGGGAAGTTCCCTGAGGCGACGCCTAGTAAGGTTTCCAAAGAACTGATGGTGACCCTGGGAACAGTTACGACGAGCTTGAATAACCTAGAAAGAAAGGGTTACATTGAGCGTATTCGTTCTGATCAAGACCGTCGTGTGGTCTATCTGCATTTGACAAAGAAAGGTCGTTTGGTTCACCGCCTTCACAAACGATTCCACAAGGCCATGGTTGAAAGAATTATTGACGGCATGAGTCCTGAGGAAAAGAAAGTCATGGGTAGAGGCTTGACGAACCTTTATCAATTTTTGGAGGATTTGAAATAATGGCTTTTGCAAAAATAAGCCAGGTTGCTCATTATGTTCCAGAGCAAGTGGTCACTAATCATGACTTAGCCCAAATCATGGACACAAGCGATGAGTGGATTTCAAGTCGGACAGGAATTAAACAGAGACATATTTCAAAAACAGAGTCTACAAGTGACTTGGCGACAGAAGTAGCTAAGAGCTTGTTGGCTAAAGGGAGCTTAACAGCGAATCAGATTGATTTTATCATTGTAGCGACAATTACCCCAGATTCGATGATGCCTTCTACGGCAGCTCGAGTTCAGGCGAATATCGGAGCGCATAGAGCTTTCGCCTTTGATCTGACAGCAGCTTGTAGTGGCTTTGTATTCGCTCTCTCAACAGCAGAAAAGTTTTTAAGTTCTGGACAGTTCAAAAAAGGGATTGTTATCGGGGCTGAAACCTTATCCAAGGCAGTTGATTGGTCTGATCGTTCGACAGCTGTTCTCTTTGGAGATGGTGCTGGTGGGGT
This sequence comes from bacterium, assembly GCA_905221415.1. Taxonomy (GTDB): domain Bacteria; phylum Bacillota; class Bacilli; order Lactobacillales; family Streptococcaceae; genus Streptococcus. The sequence continues at coordinate 30,718 of CAJNDC010000001.1, read as the reverse complement.
TCTCTTGGAAGTGAGCGAAACACGTCACTTCCTTGTGGAAAGTCTCTATACGGATGGTTCTCGGAGCGAGTGTTTGACCTATGGTCAAACGGCTTTGGCTTCGCCCTTCTCAGATCAAGAAGCAGTTCCTACTTTTCTGAAGATGGATGGACGAGCAGTTTTTGATTTTGCAAATCGTGATGTTGCTAGATCGATCAAAGAAACTATTGAAAATAGTCCAATCGCAGCATCGGAATTGGATTATCTCTTGCTTCATCAGGCAAATATCCGCATTTTGGATAAGATGGCTAAGAAAATCGGTGTAGGCCGAGATAAGCTTCCTGCCAATATGATGGAGTATGGAAATACCAGTGCAGCAAGTATCCCGATTTTGCTCTCAGAGTGTGTGGAGAATGGCAGGATTCGTTTAGATAGTAGCCAGACGATTCTCCTATCAGGCTTCGGTGGAGGTTTGACATGGGGCACACTCATTCTTACAATCTAGGTAATCATGTGGTAAACACATAGTTATAAAATTTTATATTTTAAAGGAGTCCTATCATGGCAGTATTTGAAAAAGTACAAGAAATTATCGTTGAAGAACTTGGAAAAGACGCATCAGAAGTAACACTTGAATCTACTTTTGATGATTTGGATGCAGATTCATTGGACTTGTTCCAAGTAATCTCTGAAATTGAAGATGCTTTTGATATCCAAATCGAAGCAGAAGATAACTTGAAAACAGTTGGTGACTTGGTTGCTTACGTTGAAGAGCAAACAAAATAATTAGCATATTACTAGAAGGAGTAGGGGAGACCCGCTCCCTCTTGTTTAGGTAATAGTTTGAAATTCAAATGATAAACTTATCGAACTATTACGTAAGCAAGGAATGATGGAGGCACTATGAAAACACGTATTACAGAATTATTGAATATTGATTATCCTATTTTTCAAGGAGGAATGGCCTGGGTTGCTGATGGCGACTTGGCTGGTGCGGTATCAAAAGCTGGTGGTTTGGGGATCATCGGTGGTGGAAATGCACCTAAAGAGGTCGTAAAGGCTAATATCGATAAAATCAAATCACTTACAGATAAACCTTTTGGTGTCAACATCATGCTCTTGTCACCTTTTGTAGAAGACATCGTTGATCTCGTGATTGAAGAAGGGGTTAAGGTGGTTACAACTGGTGCAGGAAATCCAAGTAAATACATGACTCGTTTCCATGATGCAGGAATTACAGTTATTCCTGTTGTTCCAAGTGTTGCTTTGGCAAGACGCATGGAAAAAATTGGTGCGGATGCCGTCATTGCAGAAGGTATGGAAGCTGGTGGACACATTGGTAAATTAACAACGATGACCTTGGTTCGCCAAGTTGCTGCAGCTGTTTCAATTCCAGTTATTGCTGCCGGTGGTATTGCAGATGGTGAGGGGGCAGCGGCTGGGTTTATGCTTGGCGCAGAAGCTGTTCAAGTAGGAACTCGTTTTGTAGTTGCCAAAGAGTCTAATGCTCATCCAAATTATAAAGCTAAAATTTTAAAAGCTCGTGATATTGATACAACGATTTCAGCACAACATTTTGGACACGCAGTTCGTGCCATTAAAAACCAGTTGACTCGTGATTTCGAACAAGCTGAAAAGGATGCCTTTAAACAAGAAAATCCAGATTTAGAAATCTTTGAACAAATGGGAGCTGGTGCTCTTGCTAAAGCCGTTGTTCATGGAGATGTAGAAGGTGGATCTGTCATGGCAGGTCAGATCGCTGGTTTGGTTTCTAAAGAGGAAACTGTCGAAGAGATCCTAAAAGATTTATACTATGGCGCAGCCAAGAAAATTCAAGAAGAAGCCTCTCGTTGGGCAGGAGTTGTAAGAAATGACTAAAACAGCCTTTCTATTTGCGGGTCAAGGTGCTCAGTATCTAGGAATGGGGCGTGATCTCTATGATCACTATCCTATTGTCAAGGAAACAATTGACCAAGCCAGTCAGGTTTTGGGTTATGACCTTCGTGACTTGATCGATAAGGAAGAAACCAAGTTAAACCAGACTCGCTATACGCAACCAGCAATTTTAGCGACTTCGGTTGCTATTTACCGACTATTGAAAGAAAAGGGCTACCAGCCGGATATGGTGGCAGGACTGTCTCTTGGGGAATATTCTGCTCTTGTAGCAAGTGGTGCCTTGGACTTTGAGGATGCAGTTGCCTTGGTTGCTAAACGTGGTGCTTATATGGAAGAAGCTGCACCTGCAGGCTCTGGGAAGATGGTTGCCGTTCTTAATACTCCGGTTGAAGTGATTGAGGAAGCTTGTGAAACAGCCTCTAAAGTTGGAGTAGTCACTCCAGCTAACTACAACACCCCAAGCCAAATCGTTATCGGTGGTGAGGTGGCTGCGGTTGACCGCGCAGTTGAACTCTTGCAGGAAGCAGGAGCAAAACGATTGATTCCCTTAAATGTATCTGGTCCTTTCCATACAGCTCTTCTTGAGTCAGCCAGTCAGCAACTAGCTGGAGCTCTTGAGGAAGTGAGCTTCTCTGATTTTACTCGCCCACTAGTCGGCAATACGGAAGCTACTGTTATGGAAAAAGATCGAATCCAAGAGCTCTTGACGCGTCAGGTCAAAGAACCTGTTCGTTTTTATGAAAGTATTGCTGTGATGCAGAATGCTGGTGTGACCAACTTTATTGAAATCGGCCCTGGAAAAGTCCTATCAGGATTTGTCAAAAAAATCAATAAAACTGCTCAGCTAGCTAACGTTGAAGATCAAACAAGCTTGGATGCTTTGCTAGGAAACTAGTGACCCCTTCTCCCAGAAAATACAACAGGAAACAGGAGAATAGAATGCAACTAAAAAATAAAAATATCTTTGTTACAGGTTCAAGTCGTGGTATTGGACTTGCCATTGCTCACAAATTTGCCAAACTAGGTGCGAATGTAGTTTTGAATAGTCGAGGAGCAATCTCAGAAGAATTGCTGGCTGAGTTTTCAAACTACGGCGTCAAAGTGGTACCAATCTCAGGTGATGTTTCAGACTTTGCAGATGCCAAGCGTATGGTAGAACAAGCGATTGCAGAACTCGGTTCTGTTGATGTCTTGGTCAACAATGCTGGGATCACTCAAGATACACTCATGCTTAAGATGACCGAAGAAGACTTTGAAAAAGTGATTAAGATCAACTTGACAGGTGCCTTCAACATGACGCAAGCAGTCTTGAAACAGATGATAAAGGCACGTGAAGGTGCGATCATCAACATGTCCAGTGTGGTCGGTTTGATGGGAAATATCGGACAAGCCAACTATGCAGCTTCTAAAGCAGGTTTGATTGGTTTTACCAAGTCAGTAGCACGTGAAGTTGCCAATCGCAATGTACGCGTAAATGCTCTTGCCCCAGGGATGATCGAATCGGATATGACTGCTGTTTTGTCTGATAAGGTCAAGGAAGCGACATTGGCCCAAATCCCAATGAAGCGTTTTGGACAAGCAGAACATATCGCAGATGCTACAGTGTTCTTGGCTGGACAGGATTATTTGACTGGACAAGTTCTCGCTGTTGATGGCGGACTTAGCATGTAAAAAATAAGGAAAGATATAGGTAAGACAGATGAAACTAAATCGAGTTGTAGTAACAGGTTACGGATTGACCTCTCCTATCGGAAATACTCCAGAAGAATTTTGGAACAGTTTGCAAACTGGGAAGATTGGAATTGGAGAAATTACTAAGTTTGACCACAGTGAATTTGCTGTGCACAATGCGGCAGAAGTTCAAGATTTCCCATTTGATAAATACTTTGTCAAAAAAGATACCAACCGTTTTGACAACTATTCTTTGTATGCCTTGTATGCGGCTCAAGAAGCGGTGACAAATGCAAATCTTGATGTAGAAGTAATCGATAAAGATCGCTTTGGTGTTATCGTGGCTTCTGGTATTGGGGGAATTAAAGAAATCGAAGATCAGGTTATCCGTCTTCATGAAAAAGGTCCAAAACGCGTTAAACCAATGACACTTCCAAAAGCCTTGCCAAATATGGCTTCAGGAAATGTTGCGATGCGGTTCGGAGCAAACGGTATCTGTAAATCAATCAATACAGCCTGTGCCTCATCAAACGATGCCATTGGGGATGCCTTCCGTTCTATCAAGTTTGGTTTCCAAGATGTCATGCTAGTTGGTGGATCAGAATCATCAATCACTCCTTTTGCCATTGCTGGTTTCCAAGCTTTGACAGCTCTATCAACTACAGAAGATCCAACTCGTGCTTCTATTCCATTTGACAAAGACCGTAATGGTTTTGTGATGGGAGAAGGTTCAGGGATGTTGGTTCTTGAAAGCCTTGAACATGCTGAAAAACGTGGTGCAACTATCTTGGCTGAAGTAGTTGGTTATGGAAATACCTGTGATGCTTACCATATGACTTCACCTCATCCAGAGGGTCAAGGTGCAATTAAGGCTATGAAGTTGGCTTTGGAAGAAGCAGAAATTTCTCCAGAGCAAGTGGCTTACGTCAATGCCCACGGAACTTCAACTCCTGCTAATGAAAAAGGAGAAAGTGGTGCGATCGTAGCTGTCCTTGGTAAAGAAGTACCTGTATCTTCAACCAAGTCCTTTACAGGACACTTGCTTGGTGCTGCAGGGGCCGTAGAAGCCATCGCTACCATCGAAGCTATGCGTCATAACTATGTACCAATGACAGCTGGAACAAGTGAGTTGTCAGACTATATCGAAGCGAATGTCGTTTATGGACAAGGCTTGGAGCAAGAAATCCCTTATGCTATTTCAAACACTTTTGGTTTTGGTGGACACAATGCGGTTCTTGCTTTCAAACGTTGGGAGAATAAATAATTATGAATTTAAATGAAATCAAGGACTTGATGGCTCAATTTGACCAATCAAGTTTGAGAGAATTTTCTTATAAAAATGGAACGGACGAATTGCAGTTTAGTAAGAATGAAGCAAGAATAGCTTCTGAAGCGCCAGCTCAAGTTGTTCCAGCACCAGCTGCAGTGGTTGCAAGTCCAGTAGTTTCTGCTCCTTCAACTCCAGTAGAGAGTTCTGTGGAAGAAGCTCCAGCACCAGCTGAAACGACGGTTGCTCCAGAGGGTGATGTTGTTGAAAGCCCACTTGTAGGGGTGGCTTACTTGGCCGCTGGACCAGATAAACCTGCCTTTGTCACAGTTGGAGACAGTGTTAAAAAGGGTCAGACTTTGGTGATTATCGAAGCCATGAAAGTTATGAATGAAATTCCTGCACCTAAGGATGGTGTGGTGACAGAAATTCTCGTTTCAAATGAAGAAATGGTTGAGTTCGGTAAAGGATTGGTACGTATCAAATGATCGATATTCAAGGAATCAAAGAAGCTCTACCCCATCGCTACCCCATGCTCCTAGTGGACCGTGTCTTGGAAGTGAGCGAGGATACCATTGTTGCCATTAAAAATGTGACCATCAACGAACCTTTCTTCAATGGTCATTTTCCACAATACCCAGTCATGCCAGGTGTTCTTATCATGGAAGCCTTGGCTCAGACTGCTGGTGTCTTGGAATTGTCCAAACCTGAAAATAAAGGGAAACTGGTCTTCTATGCTGGCATGGACAAGGTTAAGTTCAAGAAGCAAGTTGTACCAGGTGACCAATTAGTCATGACGGCTACTTTTGTTAAACGTCGTGGTACGATTGCTGTGGTTGAAGCAAAGGCTGAAGTGGATGGCAAGCTTGCAGCGAGTGGTACTCTTACCTTTGCAATTGGAAACTAAGGAGGTTCTCCATGTTTCGTAAAATTTTGATTGCCAACCGTGGCGAGATTGCGGTTCGCATTATTCGAGCTGCGCGTGAATTGGGCATTGCAACCGTGGCAGTTTATTCAACTGCTGATAAGGAAGCTCTTCACACACTCCTAGCGGATGAAGCTATCTGTATCGGACCTGGTAAGGCGACAGAGTCTTATCTCAATATCAATGCGATTTTATCTGCTGCAGTATTGACAGAAGCAGAAGCCATCCACCCAGGCTTTGGTTTTCTTAGCGAAAATTCCAAGTTTGCCACGATGTGTGATGAAGTGGGGATTAAGTTTATCGGCCCTTCTGGGGCTGTAATGGATACCATGGGAGATAAGATCAATGCGCGTGAGCAAATGATCAAGGCTGGAGTTCCAGTTATCCCAGGATCTGATGGTGAAGTTCACACGGCTGAAGAGGCGCTTGCAGTTGCAGAAAAAATTGGCTATCCAGTCATGCTTAAGGCATCGGCAGGTGGTGGTGGAAAAGGGATTCGTAGGGTTGAAAAGGCAGAAGACTTGGTCGCAGCCTTTGAAACAGCATCCAGCGAAGCCAAGGCCAACTTTGGAAATGGCGCTATGTATCTTGAGCGTGTGATTTATCCAGCTCGCCATATCGAAGTTCAGATTCTTGCGGACCAAGAGGGTCATGTTGTCCATCTTGGTGAACGGGACTGTTCACTCCAACGGAATAACCAAAAGGTCTTAGAAGAAAGCCCATCTATTGCGATTGGCAAAACCCTTCGTCATGAAATTGGTGCTGCCGCCGTTCGTGCAGCAGAGTCTGTTGGCTATGAAAATGCAGGTACGATTGAATTTCTTCTCGATGAAGCGAGTGGCAATTTCTACTTCATGGAAATGAATACTCGTGTGCAAGTGGAACACCCAGTCACAGAGTTTGTTTCAGGTGTTGATATCGTGAAAGAGCAGATTCGCATTGCTGCTGGGCAACCTTTACCTTTCAAACAAGAAGATATTGTCCTACGAGGTCATGCTATCGAGTGCCGGATCAATGCAGAAAATCCAGCATTTAACTTTGCTCCAAGCCCAGGGAAAATTACCAATCTCTATCTACCAAGTGGTGGAGTTGGCTTGCGCGTGGACTCTGCAGTCTATCCAGGTTATACCATTCCTCCTTACTATGATAGTATGATTGCCAAAATCATTGTTCATGGGGAGAATCGTTTTGATGCCTTAATGAAGATGCAACGGGCACTTTATGAACTTGATATTGAAGGAGTGCAAACCAATGCAGACTTCCAGTTGGATCTGATTTCAGACCGCCGAGTTATCGCTGGTGACTACGATACTTCCTTCTTGATGGAAACTTTCTTGCCAAAATACCAAGAAAAAGAATAGACTTTCAAACAGTATGAGAACTAAAAGGGGGAGTTATGGCTCTATTTAGTAAAAAGGATAAGTATATTCGGATCAATCCTAACCGTTCCGTAAGGCAGAAACCACAAGCCAAGCCTGAGGTTCCGGATGAACTCTTCTCCCAGTGTCCTGGTTGTAAACACACCATTTATCAAAAGGATCTTGGGAGCGAACGAATTTGTCCCCATTGTAGCTATACTTTCCGTATTTCAGCTCAGGAACGCTTGGATTTGACGATTGATTCGGGTAGCTTTGTGGAGATGTTTACGGGTATTGAAACTCAAGATCCATTAAACTTTCCTGGCTACCAGAAAAAATTGGCTACTATGCGTGAAAAGACAGGTTTGGATGAAGCAGTACTGACTGGTACAGCTAGCATCAAGGGACAAAAAGTTGCCCTTGGGATCATGGATTCAAACTTTATCATGGCTTCTATGGGAACCGTTGTGGGTGAAAAAATCACGCGCTTGTTTGAGTATGCAACGGTAGAAAACTTGCCAGTCGTTCTCTTCACAGCTTCTGGTGGAGCCCGTATGCAAGAAGGAATCATGAGCTTGATGCAGATGGCTAAGATTTCTGCGGCAGTTCAACGTCATTCCAAGGCAGGACTTTTTTACCTAACTATTTTAACCGATCCGACAACAGGTGGGGTGACCGCTTCTTTTGCTATGGAAGGGGATATTATCCTAGCGGAGCCACAGAGTTTGGTTGGGTTTGCTGGACGTCGTGTTATCGAAAATACAGTTCGTGAGACCTTGCCGGATGACTTCCAAAAGGCAGAATTTCTACTTGAACATGGATTTGTTGATGCAATTGTTAAACGGAGAGAATTGCCTGAAACAATTGCTAAATTAGTAAGATTGCATGGAGGAAGTCGCGGATGAATATTGCAAAAATAGTCAGAGAGGCACGCGAGCAGAGCCGTTTGACCGCACTTGATTTTGCCAATGGAATCTTTGACGAGTTTATCGAATTGCATGGAGATCGCTCTTTCCGTGATGATGGTGCGGTTATCGGTGGAATTGGTTGGTTAGGTGACCAAGCAGTAACTGTCGTTGGTATCCAAAAGGGAAAAAGTCTTCATGATAACCTCAAACGAAATTTTGGGCAACCACATCCAGAAGGCTATCGTAAGGCCTTGCGCCTGATGAAACAGGCAGAAAAGTTTGGCCGTCCAGTTGTGACCTTTATCAATACGGCGGGTGCTTACCCAGGTGTGGGAGCCGAGGAACGTGGACAAGGGGAAGCAATTGCCCGAAACCTGATGGAAATGAGCGACCTCAAGGTTCCAATCATCGCGATTATTATCGGTGAAGGTGGATCTGGTGGGGCCCTAGCTCTAGCCGTAGCTAACCGTGTCTGGATGTTAGAAAACTCAATCTATGCCGTACTTAGCCCGGAAGGATTTGCTTCTATCCTTTGGAAGGATGGAAGTCGTGCTATGGAAGCGGCGGAGTTGATGAAAATCACTTCACATGAACTTCTAGAAATGGGAATCGTAGACAAGGTAATCTCAGAAGCAGGGCTGTCAAGTAAAGAACTGCTAGGTTGCGTTAAAAATGAATTGCGTGCAGAACTAGATAGGTTGCAAGAACTACCACTCGACCAACTTATCGAAGAACGTTACCAACGCTTTAGAAAATACTAAGAAAATTTAAAAGCTAGAACATTTTGTTCTAGCTATTTTGATAATAGACCATGGATAAACATGAATACTCTAGATAAATAAGAAAAACAATCAATGGTATATCCTCTATATTGCCCTAATAGAGAGTTTACCATTAGGAGAGCAAGAATGAAAAAGACAATACATTTAGGAATCTGTATGGTTTTAATGTTCCTGTACATTTATTTAACGCCATTAGGAGCTATAACTCTAGCTAGGACCTTTGGTTTAGGAATGGACAGCTATATAATCTTCCTAGTTGGAGAAGTGTTGCTTATTTTCTTTTTATTCGTTTTGTGGTTGAAAAAGAAGAAGATGCTCTTTATCTTCGAGAAAAAGAGTTGGCGCTGGTCTTATCTCGCTTTCTCAGTGGCTTGCTTTCTTATCTATTCTTTTTTAAATGGATTTAGAATGCAGAATATTCGATTGATTGACCATAGCTTTATTTTCCAAGACATTCTTTCAGAACTTTACTTAAACGGAAGAGAAACGACTCTATCAAGTCTTATATTTTTAATCTTTAACATTTCGATTGTACCTGTTGTTGAGGAGACAATCTATAGAGGTTATTTTATGAATACCTTCTTTCCGAAGTCGGAGTTTTATTTGGATGTGATCTTGTCTTCTTTCATCTTTGGGCTCAGTCACTTAGTTCTATCCCATCGTGACCCCATCAGTCTCATCATTTATAGTATTCTCGGTCTTCTATTTGCAGTCGCTTATCGAGTTACAGGCAGTCTTCGGTTTACCATTGTTTGTCATAGTTTCTATAATGCGATTCCCTATGCTCCGTCGATCTTATTTTATATCTATTATTTGATTTTTAGATAGTAGGAAGTAAAGAAAAAGTGTTTGATAATTGTCAAACACTTTTTCTAATTTAATGGGAAGATAGAGAAATCTCTTTTATCAATTTCTTATTTTTCAATGAGTAAAGCTACCATTTAGGGTGAAAAATTGACAGTTGAGGAGATAGGCTATAAAATAGACAAAAAAGATGTATACTGTAGATGTAAGCTTACAAAAATTTATTTTAAGGAGGTACTTGATATGACAGGTACAGAAACATTTACAGTTCTTTCGTCTGAAGACTTAGACCAAGTTTCAGGTGGTGGCATGATTTGGTTGGTTGATGATTATTATTGGAGTTGGCCTTATGCTTATAGCATTGCAACTGATTCGAGTACAATACGTACTAGAATGACTGGTTATGGTAACGGAATTATACCTTAATAGTCTAATAATTTAAAGGAGTGAGTATGAAAAAACTAGGGCATTTGGGAGTCTTTACATCACTGGTATTTTTATCGGTTTATCTACCAGAGTTAGGGATTGTGTATCTAACTAAGTTTTTAGGATGGGGGATAGATGGCTATTCTATCTTTTTAACAGTTGAAGTAATAGCTCTTTTGCTATTATTTATCTACTGGCTCAAAAAGAAAGAGATGCTCTATATTTTTGAAAAAAAGGGTTCAAAGAAGTTAAGATTCTTTTACCTTGTAGTTGGTCTAGTGGCTACTTATTTTGATCGTCAATTGGTGGATGCTTTTCAGTTACAGTTTCATCACCTAATTGATAATAAGTATATCTTTCAAGACCTTCTTTCGATCCTATACTCCAATGGGCAACCAACTTTTCTATCAACTGTTCTCAGTTTTAGTTTAACAGTAGTCGTCGGACCTATATTGGAGGAACTGATTTATAGAGGGTACTTTATGAACACCTTCTTTCCTCAGTCCAAGTACTATCTGGATGTTATCCTATCTGCTCTTATCTTTGGACTTAGTCATTTAATCCTAACTCACCGAGATCCTATCAGTTTGATTATTTATAGTTTAGGCGGTCTCTTCTATGCCCTTGTCTACCGTTGGACAAAGAACCTAAAAATCACCATCTTGTGCCATAGTTTTTTCAACTTACTTATTTATGTAAAACCCATCTGGATTTTTGTTTATAATTATGTCTATTACCACTTTTTTAGATAGTGGGAGGCAAAGAAAAAAGTGTTTGATAATTGTCAAACACTTTTTCTAATTACTGTTCTTCTGTTACAAACTGACTGAGCAGTCCATTGATAAAACGGGCAGATTTTTGATCTGAGAAGTCCTTTGCAAGCTCAATAGCTTCATTGACAGCAACCAACTGTGGGGTGTCGAATGAAGTGATTTCAAAGACTCCCAAGCGAAGGAGGTTTCTCTCCACGAGTGTTAAACGCTCGATGGTCCAACCTGCTTTTAAATGCTGTGTGATTTGCTTGTCTAGTTCTTCCTTTTTAGCCTGAACACCAGAAACTAGCTCTGTCAAAAAGGCTGGAAGTTGCACATCCGTATCTTCACGATCATGAGTATAGGCGAAACGACAAGCAGTTTCGACATCCGTACCGAATTCAAGGCTCATGAGAGCTTGAAAAGCGCATTTACGGAGTTGGCGTCTAGATTCTAATAGTGGACTAGTCATTTAGGAAGTCCTCGTCAAATAGATCTTTCAATTCTGGTTTTGGTGTTTTATCTGGGACGATACCTGCAACGTGGATATTGATAGCAGCGAGTTCTACATCAGCCATATTGCGGACTGCATCTTTAACAGCTTTCTGGATAGCAACAGCTACCTTAGGAACTTTTACTCCATACTCAAGGTAGAGGTAGATATCAGCTGTGAGTTCTTCGTCCACGTTTTTAAGATAAACACCACGGCCGAGAGAAAGTTTTGAAAGGGTATCAGACACTGATTTGTTTGAAAAAGAGTGTACACCCTCTACTTTTGCAGTAGCAATAGCAATAATTTTTTCAAGTACACGTGGGGCGATAACGATTTCGCCAAGTTGTTCTTCAATTCCCATAGAATGACCTCTTTCTAGAGATTAGGCACGAGAAACGTAAGTTCCTTCTGCAGTGTTGATAACGAGTTTTTGTCCTGCTTCGATGAAGTCTGGAACGTTTACGACAAGTCCAGTTTCCATCGTTGCTGGTTTACCAGAACCTGTAACAGTAGCACCTTTGATAGATGGTTGAGTTTCTGCAACTGTCAATTCGACAGTAGTAGGAACGGTAACACCGATCACTTCAGTTCCGTAGAATTGGATCTTCACATCAGAGTTTTCAAGGATGTAAAGCAATTCGTTTTCAACATTGACTACAGGAATTTCGTATTGGTCGTAAGTTTCTGTGTTCATGAAGTAGGCTGTGTCATCCATTTTGTACAAGTATTGAGCTGGGACAGTCTCGATAATGGCTTGTTCAAATTTTTCCTCTGGACGGTAGCTTGTGTCAAATGTAGAACCAGTACGGACATCACGTAATTTCATACGCATGATTGTGTTTCCTTTACCTGGTTTGTGGTGGCTAGCTTCCAAAACGCGGATCAATTTTCCGTCAGCTGTTTCAAAGGTCATACCAGCCTTTAATTTACTTGCTTCAATCATGTTTTTACCTCTTTAATAAATAATTTACTCTTTATTGTACCATAAAAGACAACATTACTCAAATGTCAGAAGGAGCTTAATTAGTTGACTGGTACGATATTTCCATCTTCGTCTTTAGTAACGAGGACGTATTTTCCATCGACTTCGATGTAAAAATTCTTGCTGGCAGTTTGTCCAGTGTTTTGAGCCGGTGCTTGATTTTGAACTTGTTGGCTTAGTTGACCACCGAGAGTTTGGCCAAGATTCATGCCCATAAACATGTTCATCCCATTGCCATTTCCTTCGTTGGAAGCTGCAGCAATGAGCGCTTCGTTGCGAGCACGGCGTTCTTCGATTTCAATCGTGTTGTACTTCATTGCCACGAGCTCACTATCAAGCTTGCGAACGATATCAAGACTTTCTTGGTCGTAGCTGAGGTCTTCAAGCAAGATGTTAGTTGCTTCAATCCCGTAGAGACCTGTCCAAACCTTGTTGACCTCTTGTTTAGCGAGTTCGTTAAAGGTGTCTTGATTGGCATTGAGGCTATAGATATCAACCTTGTTTTCGTTGGTATATTTGGCAATGGCAATCGCGATTTTCGGTGCGATATTTTGACGGAGCGTTCCTTGAGCTACATCTTGGAGAGTAAATGGCTGTCCGTCAGTAATTTGACGGCTAACAGAACTCACGTAGAAGAGGACTGGGTCTGCTATTTTTACATCAAACAAGCCATAGAAACGGATGTTGAGCAGCTGTTGGTAACGTTCGCTGAAGTATTCGACTGCATTTTGTGTGCCGAACTTATTGCCCGCGATGGGTTGCATGCGGATAAAGATAATTTCTTGTTGAGTGATGACTTGTCCACCAAAAGAGAAACGGTTTTTAAAGTTTTCCCAAGTGCCCTTTAAACCACCTTTTTCAAGGAGCCAGGCATTATCACCAGCTTGCCATTCGTGGCTACCAGCTTCGAGGACTTCACCAAGGAAGGTACCATTGTTTACCAAAACAGCGGTATAGCCTTGGGGAACGATAACCACACTGCCATCTGACAAGAGGCCTGTATTTTGATTGCTGTGACGAGAACGTCCATCTGGGTCTTTTGTGAGTAATTGTCCCTTGATGGCCAAGGCGTCGCCAGAGACATTGTCTGGAAGGACAATGGCTTCCTTGAATTTACTATCATTAAAACTATTTAAGCCTGCTGATAAGGCTGCACGTATAAATCCCATAATTCCTCCTAATTATAAAGCTCGTCTTCATCCACAACATCATAGGTATCCAGTACCCATTGGTTTGGACTGCGAGAGAGATTGGCACCACAGTAGTCGCACTCGCTAACTGCAGAGATTTTCAATGGGGCGCCACAGTTTGGACAGTGGTCGCTCACAACTTGGTCTGGATTGACTGCTTGGGTTTGGCTACCGTGTTGACGGATAAAGTTCAATTGATACACGGTGAAGAGATCTTTTTTAGGGTCTCCTTCAAGGACACGGCGAGTCTCATCGTCAATGACATAGTCCCGCAAGGTAGATGACAGGATCACCACTAAGGTATCGTTTCCGTCAGGATTTTCAATGAACTCCTTGATGCGAACATTTTCGATACAAACTTTCTCTAAAACATTAGTTGTTTTAGCACGAATATGGTCTTCGAGTTGGGTACTATGTTGAGAGTAGAGACTGGTACTTTCTAAAGCGCGGACAGAGTTCCAATTTTTCTCAGTCCAGGCAACCTGCAATTTAAGGTAGACTTCCTTAACCCAAGATGTGAAGGCTTCCGCGTCAAAGTTTGAATCCCCGTATTTCACACGACTAATGGCCAGTGTGTTGTGTTCAACTCGACGATGGAGCGTTTGATAATCATTACTAGTGTAGGTTGAACTCGAATCTCCAGACTTATTCTGTAATGATTTGACGATAACAACTAGTATGATTCCTCCGACTAATATGAACATAAATCCTAGATAGGGAGAGCTAGTAGAACTGTCAGAGGATGATCCGTATCCAGAGCGGTAGTAGTGGTAGGATGAGCCGCCAGAACGACTTCCACCTCCACTTGAGCGGCTACTACTTCTGGAGCTACTGCGGCTGCTCCCTCCACTTCTGGAATGTCCAACACCCGCATCAACGATTTGAGGCACGGATAGAAAAATAAGTAATAAACAGGTCATTAAAAGAGCGTAAAACTTTTTCATGTGTCTCCTAACTATATGATTGAAAAGGTAGCTGTCTAGACTACTGGATGACTACTAGCGAATTACTCACTTTCTTTCAACTTAGCCAATTCCTGTGCAAGGAGTTTAAGGGCAACTTGTGGGTTGGCTTGGCCTTTGGTTGCCTTCATAAGGAATCCTGTGAAGGCCTTGTCTGCGTTACGTTTGCCTGACTTAAAGTCGGCAACGGCAGCTTCGTTATTCGCAAAGACTTGGTGGATGATTGGAATCAGAACATCTGGATCAGAGATTTGCACCAAGCCTGCTTTTTCCACGTATTCACGCGCACCACCACCATTTTTAGCCAGGTGGACAAAGACTTTTTTGGCAATCTTAGAAGAGATCGTGCCGTCTTCGATGATGGCAATCATTTCTACCAAGTTTTCTGGTGTCAATTCGATTTGTTCCAGTGTTTTACCTTCGGCGTTCAAGAACTGAGCAACTTCACCTTGGAGCCAGTTAGAGACTTGTTTGGCATCGCCACCGAGGGCAACAGCTTTTTCAAAGAAGTCAGAAGTGACTTTGTTTGCCGTCAACTGGCTAGCATCGTAGTCTGACAAGCCAAGGTCAGATACGTAGCGCGCACGGCGTTCTTTTGGAAACTCTGGCAATTCAGTGCGCATTTCCTCAATCCACTCGTCTGAGATTTCAAAGAGGGGTAGGTCTGGTTCTGGGAAGTAGCGGTAGTCTGCAGCACCTTCTTTGACACGCATGAGGATGGTTGCCTTGTTAGCTTCATCGTAACGGCGTGTTTCTTGGCGAATTTGACCACCTGAGCGAAGGATTTCAGCTTGGCGTTGGACTTCGTATTCAAGCCCCTTACGGACGTTAGAGAAGGAGTTGAGGTTTTTCAACTCAGTCTTGGTACCGAATTTTTCTTGACCATAAGGACGAAGGGAGATGTTGGCATCCACACGCATAGAACCTTCCTCCATCTTAACGTCAGAAATGCCAGCGTACTGGATGACTTCCTTGAGGGCTGTCAGGTAAGCGTAGGCTTCTTCTGGTGAACGCATGTCGGCTTCAGATACGATTTCAATCAAGGGCACCCCTTGGCGGTTGAGGTCAACATAAGAGTAGCCATCTGTACCGTGGGTATTTTTACCAGCGTCTTCTTCCAAGTGGGCGCGCTCGATACCGATTTTCTTGGTTGTACCGTCTTCTAGCTCCACTTCAATCCAGCCGTTGTAGCCGATTGGCTCATCAAACTGAGAAATTTGGTAGGCTTTTGGATTATCAGGATAGAAGTAGTTCTTGCGGTCAAAGTGCATCTTTTTGTGGATGTCCATGTTGAGGGCAAGAGCTGCCTTGATACCAGCATCGACAACACCTTTATTGAGAACCGGAAGTACTCCTGGGAAAGACCAGTCAATCACGTTGGTGTTGGCATTTTGGTCATTTCCAAAGTGGGCAGAAGTAGGTGAGAAGATTTTTGAATTGGTGTTGAGCTCTACGTGGACTTCAAGTCCAATGACTGTTTCAAAGTTCATTAGTTGTCACCTCCAAAAATCACGGGTTGTTGTTTGTGGTAGTCTGTTGTTGCTTCAAAGGCAGCAGCAGCTTGGTAAATGGTCTCTTCTGAGTATTTAGGACCGATCAATTGGAGACCGACTGGGAGACCTTGAGCAAATCCAGCAGGAATTGAAATTCCTGGGAGACCTGCCAAGTTGACTGGAATGGTCAAAAGGTCAGCCAAGTACATAGCAACGGGGTCGTGGTTGAGGGAGTCCAAGT
Source organism: bacterium (assembly GCA_905221415.1). Taxonomy (GTDB): domain Bacteria; phylum Bacillota; class Bacilli; order Lactobacillales; family Streptococcaceae; genus Streptococcus. Next base: position 14,589 of record CAJNDC010000001.1, on the reverse strand, counting down.
CATAGGCAACACTTGGAGCAGTTGGTCCTAGGATTAAATCGTAATCCGCAAAGATTTTTTCGAAATCTTGGATGATGAGGGTACGAACTTGTCCAGCTTTCTTGTAGTAGGCATCGTAGTAACCTGATGAAAGGCTAAAAGTACCTAGCATGATACGACGTTTCACCTCTTCACCGAAACCTTGACTGCGGCTGTTTACATAGATTTCATCAAGGTTGCTTGCATCCTCTGCGCGGTAGCCGTAACGGATACCGTCAAAGCGTTGCAAGTTTGAGGAAGCTTCAGATGAAGCGATGATGTAGTAAACGGCAACACCGTATTTAGAGTGAGGAAGGCTGACTTCTTCGACGATGGCACCAAGTTTTTCAAAGTGTTTAGCGGCATTCAGAATGGTTTCCTTAACCTCTGGGTCAATCCCTTCACCAAGGTATTCCTTAGGCAAAGCAATTTTCATTCCCTTGATGTCTTGACCAATTTTTGAAGTAAAGTCGGCAATGCGGACAGGAGCAGAAGTAGAGTCTTTAGCATCTTCGCTGGCAATCGCATTGAGCAAGAGGGCATTTTCTTTAACAGTTGGTGCAAAAGGTCCAATCTGGTCTAATGAGCTACCAAAGGCAATGAGACCGAAACGTGAAACTGTTCCGTAGGTTGGCTTGAGACCAACGATCCCGTTGAAGGCAGCAGGTTGGCGGATGGAACCACCAGTATCAGAACCAAGTGACAAGCGGACTTGCCCAGAAGCTACAGCTGCGGCAGAACCGCTTGATGAACCACCAGGAACCTTGCTTTGGTCCCAAGCATTTTTAGTCGCTCCGTAGTGGGAAGTTTCACCTGAACCACCCATGGCAAACTCGTCCATGTTGGTTTTCCCAACAACGATCATGCCCTTAGCTTTGGCATTGGCAACGGCTGTCGCATCAAAGATAGGCTCGTAGTTGTAGAGCATTTTTGAGGCTGCGGTTGTGAGGATACCGTCGGTAGAGATATTATCCTTAACAGCCAGTGGAATTCCTGAAAGGACATTATCCGCGTCAATTCCAGCTTCATCAATGGCTTTAGCTTGAGCAAGGGCTTGCTCTTCAGCGATAGTGACAAAAGCGTTGATAGCTGTCTCGCGAGACTTGATATCTTCAAGCGTGGCTTGTGTCAATTCAGTAGCTGAAATCTCCTTAGATACAAGGAGGTTGTGCAAGTCTTCAATAGTTTTGTTATTAAAAGTCATTAGGCATCTCCTCCATCATCTAGGATAGCTGGTACCTTGATATAGTAGTTGTCTTTTTCAGGTACATTTTTAAACAAGCGGTCACGGTCTGTTCCTTCTTCGGCCACATCAGGGCGGAGTACGGTCTTGCGGTCAGCCATGGTTGTAGTAGGTGCGACACCAGTTGTGTCGACTTCGCCCAGCAATTCAACCATGTCAACAATTTTAGACAAGGTTGTCGCAAAGGCAGCAGTTTCTTCTTCAGAGAATTTTAATTTTGAAAGATTGGCAACGTGTGTTACCTCTTCTTGCGTAATTTTCATCTTGCATCCTTTCGTGAAATGATGATTTTTAGTCTGTTCTATTTTACCATATTTTCCTATAAATAAGGGAGCCAAACTGAAAAGAAATAGAAATTGAAAAATCGCTTTTAATTCGCTATAATGGTTAAACTAGAGAATAGAAAAAATAAAAGTTAGGATAGAAATATGTTCCATCAATTTATCACCAGATCTCAGACGGTTCCTCCTCCCATTTCGCTCTTTTGGTATGGAGTTATGATGCTTTTCTTAGTGCTTTGTATTTATGGAGCACTTGCTTATCACAAAAATCCAAAATTTATCCTCTTGTTTAAGGGGATTCAGATTCTCCAGTTACTAGCTCTTTACAGTTGGTATGTTGGCTTTGGGATTCCATTTTCTAATAGCCTTCCTTTTTATCATTGCCGTTTGGCTATGTTTGCGGTGGTTTTCTTGCCAGATAAATGGCGGAGCAAGCAATATTTTGCTCTCTTAGGTGCAAGTGGAGCTGTCTTTGCTTTGGTTTACCCGGTTTTTGACCCCTATGATTTCCCCCATATCACCAGTTTTTCATTTTTGATTGGGCACTATGCCCTTCTAGTGAATTCCTTGGTTTACTTGATGAATCACTATGACAAGACCTTGCTCAAGAAATATATGATTGTAGCCTATACCTTTATTCTCAACCTCTTTCTAGTTGGGGTAAATTAGGTGACGGGTGGAAATTATGGTTTGTTAAACAAGACACCTTTTATTCCGGATGCACCCCTGTGGTTAAAATATCTTCTCGTGTCCGTCATCCTCTCACTGGCTCTGGTTCTTTTTGATATCTTGTTCAAGAAACGGTGGAAAAAGAGAAATCAGGTGCAATCTGTACTCTAGCTTGCCTTTTCGTCAGACGAGCAATTGAAAAACTCCCCAAAATCCGCTATAATGGAGAGTTGAAAGGAATGGTACAATCCAATGTAAACATCATTCTTAGCTACTGAAACAACTAAAAATAGAAAATCAAAGAAAGAGAACTTATGACTATTCAAGAAGAAATCAAGAAACGCCGTACCTTTGCCATCATCTCCCACCCGGACGCCGGGAAAACAACCATTACGGAGCAGTTGCTCTATTTTGGGGGCGAGATTCGTGAGGCTGGTACGGTTAAAGGAAAGAAAACAGGGACTTTTGCCAAGTCTGACTGGATGGATATTGAGAAACAACGTGGGATTTCGGTCACGTCATCTGTTATGCAGTTTGACTACGACGGCAAGCGCGTCAATATCCTCGACACACCAGGACACGAGGACTTCTCGGAAGATACCTATCGTACCTTGATGGCGGTGGATGCTGCAGTCATGGTCGTGGACTCTGCCAAGGGTATCGAGGCCCAAACCAAGAAATTGTTTGAGGTTGTGAAGCACCGTGGCATTCCAGTCTTTACCTTTATGAACAAGCTGGACCGTGACGGCCGTGAGCCACTGGACCTCTTGCAAGAACTAGAAGAAGTCCTAGGTATTGCGAGTTATCCAATGAACTGGCCAATTGGGATGGGGAAAGCCTTCGAAGGCTTGTATGACCTCTATAACCAACGTTTGGAGCTCTATAAAGGGGATGAGCGTTTTGCTAGTCTAGAAGATGGGGACAAGCTCTTTGGAAGCAATCCTTTCTACGCTCAGGTTAAGGACGATATCGAACTTTTGCAAGAAGCAGGAAATGAATTTTCAGAAGAAGCTATCCTTGCTGGAGAATTGACGCCTGTCTTCTTTGGTTCAGCCCTCACTAACTTTGGGGTGCAGACCTTCCTTGAGACCTTCCTTAAGTTTGCTCCAGAACCACATGGTCACAAGAAAACAGATGGCGAAATTGTGGATCCTTATGACAAGGATTTCTCAGGATTTGTCTTTAAAATCCAAGCCAACATGGACCCTCGTCACCGTGACCGCATTGCCTTTGTCCGTATCGTATCAGGTGAGTTTGAGCGAGGGATGAGTGTCAATCTGCCTCGTACTGGTAAGACTGCCAAACTATCTAATGTCACCCAGTTTATGGCAGAAAGTCGTGAGAATGTGACCAATGCCGTAGCAGGTGATATCATCGGGGTTTACGATACCGGTACTTATCAGGTTGGAGACACCTTGACGGTTGGAAAAAACAAGTTTGAATTTGAACCCCTTCCAACCTTTACCCCTGAGATTTTCATGAAAGTTTCTGCTAAGAACGTCATGAAGCAAAAATCCTTCCACAAGGGAATTGAGCAATTGGTACAAGAAGGAGCCATTCAGCTTTACAAGAATTACCAAACTGGTGAGTACATGCTAGGAGCTGTCGGGCAACTCCAGTTTGAAGTCTTTAAGCACCGCATGGAAGGCGAATACAATGCGGAAGTTGTCATGAGCCCAATGGGTAAAAAGACCGTTCGTTGGATCAAGCCTGAGGACTTGGATGAACGGATGTCCTCAAGCCGCAATATCTTGGCTAAAGACCGTTTCGACCAATCAGTCTTCCTCTTTGAAAATGACTTTGCCCTCCGCTGGTTTGCGGACAAGTATCCGGATGTAGAGTTGGAGGAAAAGATGTAACTCAGCACCAACAATTGGAACTAAAGTTCCTAATTGTTGGACGCTAGTCGCTATTTTGCGAACTAGCTAACTGCCTCACTAACTACGTTTGGCAAATAGAATCGATTTGCCAAACTCCGTGTCGTAGTGTAAAATCGGCTTACCTAAACGCTTCACTAGGAAAAATCCACGAATATTATCGATTCGTGGATTTTTTCCCTAATAGATAGGCAAAAGATTTTTCTAATTACTCTCTAAATTCTGCATGAATAAATAAGGTGGGTTAGACTAATTTCTGTGCAGTAAAGATAATTAGAGTTGAGGGAAAACAAGAACCTCAGAAGTGTTCACCTTTTGTGAATTCTCTGAGGTTCTTTGCGTTTTAGTTTCCATATTTCTGGTAAAAATCGACCTTAACCTGGATAAAGGTTTCGGCTTCGCGTAGTAGTTGCAGGAGGGTAGCACGGGTTTCAAACTCCTCACGTGTTTTCGGGAGACTCCGATTGCGGAAGACTTGCAGATAGCGTTCGATGTCATCAAGTAGGTCATGAGCAGGATTGGTCTGACTTATCTGGGCAGCAATCTTAGAAAAGAGCTGGGCCAAGATCAAACTCTCACTTGCGGCCAGATGGCAGGTATTAATCTGCTGGGCCATATTTCGCAGGATGCGACTTTGTCGCTGCCTCATCTCAAAGTAGTGGATGTGATAGTCCGTCTGGTGAAAGAGGTGGTCTGAGTGATCCAGGTAGACCAGTTTGAGAGCTTCATCGAGGAGCTTGTCTAATTGGTCAACGAGTTGGGCTTGGTTGCGTCCGTCTCCTCGCGACAGATAGTATTTAAAACGAAGAAGGATGCCTTTTAACTTTTCTTCGACCTGAAGGTGGTAGCTTTGAATGGCTTTCTCGCGAGAGGGCATATAAAGGTTGACCAATAGAGCAAAGCTTGTCCCGATGAGAAAGAGGAGTACTTCATTAAGCAAGAGCTCAGGAGAGGTAGACTCCTGTACCAAGAGATGACTGACCAAGACACTGCTGGGGGTGATGCCGATTTCCCAGCCCATTTTGTAAGCAAGAGGGACATAGAGAGCCAGATAGAGGCCCAGGCTCCAGATGTGAAAGCCCGTCAGCTGAAAGGCTAGAACACCGATAGCGAGCGCTAGGAGCATGGAAAAGAGGCGGTTTCGTGCTAATTTCAGCGTGCTTCTGCGCGTGTCGGAGAGGCTTAAGAGGGCGATAATTCCAGCTGAAACTGCTGATGATAAATCTAAAAAATAAGCGAGTAAACAAGCGAGACAGGTCGCTAAGATCAGTTTGGTCGCACGTTGAGTGAGAGACATGAAAATTTCCTAAACTAATAGAGTCAAGTGTTTAACGAGGAGTCAGAGACTAGGGGCGAAGTTTTCGGTTTGTAGCATACTCGGCAACCGCTGTAAAGAGGACATCTGTTGAAGAGTTCAGGGCTGTTTCGCAGGAGTCTTGAACGACTCCGATCACAAAACCGACTCCGACAACTTGCATAGCCAAGTCGTTGGAAATCCCAAAGAGGCTACAAGCCACAGGAATGAGGAGAAGGGATCCCCCAGCGATTCCAGAGGCTCCGCAGGCAGAAATGGCAGCCACGACACTGAGCACAAATGCTGTCCCAAAGTCTACCGAGATTCCGAGTGTGTTGACGGCAGCTAGAGTCAGGACATTTATGGTAACAGCAGCGCCAGCCATATTGATGGTCGAACCAAGCGGGATGGAGACAGAGTAGGTGTCAGGATTCAGTCCCAAGTCTTGGCAGAGTTTCATATTGACAGGGATATTGGCGGCAGAGCTACGAGTGAAAAAGGCTGTAATACCACTGACACGTAGGCATTTCAAAACAAGGGGATAGGGATTTTTCCTCATAAAGAGAAAGGCGATGAGTGGGTTGACGATGAGAGCAACAAAGGCCATGGTAGCAATCAAGAGTCCTAGGAGGACACCGTAGTTAGCCAGACTGGCAATACCCTTGTCAGAGATGGTCTTGAAAACCAAGCCTAAAATCCCAAAGGGAGCTAGATTGATAATCCATTCGACAATTTTAGAGGTGACATCTGCCATGGTTCTCAGTAATTCTTTACTGTGTTGACTTGCCTCTCTCATAGCCAAGCCAAAGATAACTGCCCAAGAGAGAATACCGATATAATTGGCTTCAACAATGGCATTTAAGGGATTGTCCACCAGTTTGAGCAAGAGGTTGCTGAGGACTTGACCAATACCGTCAGGAGCAGCAACTTCTGTATTTGCACTGGTCAGGGTGATTTGCACAGGCAGTAAGAAACTAGCTAGAACGGCTACCAATGCAGCAGCAAAGGTTCCGAGCAAGTATAGGAAAATAACTGTCTTCATATTGGTGTTTTGTCCCTTTTGGTGTTGAGAAAGGGCATTGGCAACAAGGGCAAAAACTAAAATAGGAGCGATGGCTTTCAGTCCGCCTACAAAGAGGTCTCCAAGCAGACCAATTCCTGTAAGGTTTGGAAAGAGCATCCCCAATGTCGCTCCAAAAATCATTCCAATAAGGATTCGTTTGATGAGGCTTGCCTTGGTCCAGGCTCTAATGATTCGTTTCATAGCAGTCTCCTTCAAAATGTATTGTTTATAATTATAGTATAAATATGCTATAGAGACAAGTGATATTTTGAAAATAGAGACGATAATTGAATAATTATGAAAGAAAAGAGAACGACGATTTTATGGTATAATAGGAAAAAGGAGTTTTATATGCAAGATTTTTTTCAACGCTATTTTGATAAACTTGATTTAACAACCATATTAGAGAATCTCTTGACCAAGGTGATTTCTCTTTTGATTTTGTTTTTGCTATTTTATATAGCTAAAAAGATGCTTCATGCGACTGTACGAAAGATTGTCAAGCCCTCACTTAAATTTTCAAATCGAGATGCAGGAAGACAAAAGACTATTTCTCGTTTGCTGGAGAATGTCTTTAACTACATTCTTTATTTCTTTTTGATCTACTGCATCCTGTCTATTTTAGGCTTGCCAGTTTCTAGTCTCCTTGCCGGTGCGGGGATTGCTGGGGTAGCCATTGGTATGGGGGCGCAAGGCTTTCTATCCGATGTCATTAATGGCTTCTTCATCCTTTTTGAACGCCAGCTTGATGTGGGTGATGAAGTGGTTCTCACAAACGGACCGATTACCGTTTCTGGAAAGGTCGTTAGCGTAGGGATCCGTACGACGCAACTGCGAGGTGACGATCAAGCCCTTCACTTTGTTCCCAATCGCAATATCACCGTCGTCAGCAATCTATCTCGTACTGAATAGGCCGGCTATTTTAGCAGATTTGTGGTACAATAGAAGGAGTTTGGTAAAGGAGAGAGTATGCTATTTGTAGAGAAAAAATTAGGTCACGATTGTACGTGGATAGACCTTGATGTGGACAAGATTAAAAACATGGAAGACCTTTCGGATGTCTATGGATTGGACAAGGAAACTATCGAGTATGCTCTGGATAGAAATGAGCGTGCCCACATGGACTATCACCGTGAAACGGGAACGGTCACCTTCATTTATAATGTTCTTGATTTAGAAAAAGACAAAGAATATTATGAAGCGATTCCGATGACCTTTATCGTTGAAAAACAACGGCTGATCACAATTAGCAATCACAAGAATAGTTATGTGATTAAACGAATGGCATCCTACCTTGAAAGCCATGAAATTGTTTCAATCTACAAATTTCTTTTTGCCAGTTTAGAGATTATTAGCAATGCTTATTATCCAGTTATTGAAGAAATGGATAAAAGTAAGGATGAAATCAGTGCACTTCTTCGTCAAAAAACAACTAAAAAAAATCTTTTTGCCCTCTCTGACTTGGAAACTGGTATGGTTTACCTGACAGCAGCTGCCAAACAAAATCGTCTCCTCTTGGAACACATCCAAGGGCATGCTCTTTATCGCAATTTTAATGAGGTAGAAAGAGAGCAGTTTGACGATGCCATGATTGAAGCGCACCAGTTGGTTTCGATGACAGACTTGATTTCTCAAGTTTTGCAACAACTCTCAGCCTCTTACAACAACATCCTAAATAATAATCTAAATGATAATTTGACAACTTTGACCATTATCTCAGTCTTGCTAGCTATCCTTGCGGTTATTACAGGATTCTTCGGAATGAATGTTCCCTTACCGTTTGCAGATGAACCAAATGCTTGGATTTATATTTTGATAGCTAGTCTCATTTTATGGGTAGTCTTAGCCCAATATTTAAAGAATATTGCTAGAAATTAAAAAGAAAAGGAGCCAGAATGGCGATTGAAAATTATATGCCAGATTTTGCTGTGGAAGCAGTATATGATCTGACAGTCCCAAGCCTGCAAGCGCATGGTATCAAGGCTGTTTTGGTCGATCTGGATAATACTCTCATTGCTTGGAACAACCCTGATGGAACGCTAGAGATGAAGCAATGTCTACATGACCTTCGGGACGCGGGCATTCGCATCATCGTAGTCTCAAATAACACCAAAAAACGGGTCCAACGTGCAGTTGAGAAGTTTGGGATTGATTACGTTTATTGGGCCTTGAAGCCTTTCACATTTGGGATTAACCGTGCCATGAAGGAATTCCACTATGAGAAAAATGAAGTGGTCATGGTCGGCGACCAGCTCATGACGGATATACGAGCAGCCCACCGTGCAGGTATTCGCTCGATCTTAGTCAAACCCTTGGTCCAACACGACTCGATCAAAACGCAGATTAATCGGGCTCGCGAGCGCCGTGTCATGCGCAAAATCACTAAAAAGTACGGACCGATTACATATAAAAAAGGAATTTAACTATGGAAGAAATTCTCTGTATTGGTTGTGGAGCAACCATTCAGACGACAGACAAGACTGGTCTTGGATTTACTCCCCAGTCAGCACTTGAAAAAGGGTTGGAGACTGGTGAAGTCTATTGCCAACGCTGTTTTCGTCTCCGACATTACAATGAAATCACAGATATCCAGTTGACGGACGATGATTTCCTCAAACTCTTGCACGAGGTGGGAGACAGTGATGCCTTGGTGGTCAATGTCATTGATATCTTTGACTTTAATGGCTCTGTCATCCCAGGCTTGCCACGTTTTGTATCGGGCAATGATGTTCTCTTGGTCGGAAATAAAAAAGATATTCTACCCAAGTCAGTTAAACCGAGCAAGATTAGCCAGTGGCTCATGGAGCGTGCCCACGAAGAAGGGCTTCGTCCAGTGGATGTCGTCCTAACTTCGGCACAAAACAAGCATGCCATTAAAGAAGTCATTGATAAAATCGAGCACTACCGTAAGGGCCGTGATGTCTACGTGGTCGGTGTGACCAACGTTGGAAAGTCAACTCTTATCAATGCCATTATTCAAGAAATAACGGGTGATCAGAATGTCATCACGACTTCGCGCTTCCCAGGGACAACCTTGGACAAGATTGAGATTCCGCTTGACGACGGATCTTATATCTACGACACACCGGGGATTATCCACCGCCACCAGATGGCCCACTACTTGACGGCTAAAAATCTCAAGTATATCAGTCCTAAAAAGGAAATCAAGCCCAAAACCTACCAGCTCAATCCTGAACAAACCCTGTTTCTAGGTGGTCTAGGACGTTTTGACTTCATCTCAGGAGAAAAGCAAGGTTTCACAGCTTTCTTTGACAATGAACTCAAACTCCATCGTACCAAGCTAGAAGGCGCTAGTGCCTTCTATGACAAGCACCTCGGAACCCTTCTCACACCACCAAATAGCAAGGAAAAAGAAGATTTCCCAAAACTACTCCAGCATGTATTTACCATCAAGGACAAGACAGACCTGGTCATCTCAGGCCTAGGCTGGATCCGCGTAACAGGCACTGCCAAAGTCGCCGTCTGGGCACCAGAAGGCGTCGCCGTCGTCACACGAAAAGCAATTATCTAAACACAGAAAGGAAAGGGTCATCTAAACTTGGGCGAGCATTGCGAGCCCATAGAGAATACTTTTCGCCGTGGTGTTAGTTGGTACAAGTGATTGTACCAACTGCGGAAAATTTGAGACCTTGGGCTCAAATTTTAGTCATGAAAGTTCGAAGAACTTTGCTGACGTCCGTCACCACTTTAGAAAAGTATAAAAAGAAACTCTTTTTAAGAAATTATGTCATTAACATCAAAACAACGTGCCTTCCTCAACAGCCAGGCACATACTCTCAAACCCATCATACAAATCGGGAAAAATGGACTCAACGACCAAATCAAAACCAGCGTACGTAAAGCTCTTGACGCCCGTGAATTGATTAAAGTTACGCTCTTGCAAAACACAGATGAAAACATCCACGAAGTAGCTGAAATCTTGGAAGAAGAAATTGGTGTGGATACAGTCCAAAAAATCGGACGCATCTTGATTTTGTATAAACAATCCAGCAAGAAAGAAAATCGCAAGATTTCTAAAAAAGTCAAAGAAATCTAAAACCTACTCCAAACAACTGTTTTTACAGAGAATTAAAGGAAGACGAGCCTATGGCAATTGAATTATTGACTCCCTTTACCAAGGTAGAGTTGGAGCCAGAAATCAAGGAGAAAAAACGCAAACAAGTCGGGATTCTAGGAGGGAATTTTAATCCCGTTCACAATGCCCATCTAATCGTTGCTGACCAAGTACGGCAGCAGTTGGGACTGGATCAAGTCTTGCTCATGCCCGAATACCAACCACCTCATGTAGATAAAAAGGAAACTATCCCCGAGCACCATCGGCTCAAGATGCTTGAGTTGGCGATTGAGGGGATTGAAGGTCTGGCCATTGAAACCATTGAGTTAGAGCGCAAGGGCATTTCCTACACCTACGACACCATGAAGATTTTGACAGAGCAACATCCAGATACGGATTATTACTTCATTATTGGGGCTGATATGGTGGACTATCTGCCTAAATGGTACCGAATTGATGAGCTGGTCGACATGGTTCAGTTTGTTGGGGTTCAGCGCCCACGCTACAAGGCTGGGACTTCCTATCCAGTTATCTGGGTAGATGTGCCTCTCATGGATATCTCGTCCAGCATGGTGCGTGATTTCCTTGCCCAAGGTCGGAAACCCAACTTTCTCCTACCTCAGCCAGTGCTAGACTACATCGAGAAGGAGGGGCTTTACTGATGGCATACCAAGACTATATCAACTGTTCCCGAGAGGCTTTGTTGGAAAGAATGGCAGAGCTTCTGCCTGAAAAACGCTTAACACATTGCTTGGGAGTGGAGCGTGCAGCCATAGAGCTGGCGAAGCGATTTGGAGTCGATGTTGAGAAAGCTGGTCTAGCAGGCCTTCTTCATGATTATGCAAAAAAGCTGTCAGATCAGGAATTTCTAGACTTGATTGACCGTTACCAATTAGACCCTGACCTCAAAAACTGGGGCAATAATGTCTGGCATGGAATGGTTGGCATCTACAAGATTCAGGAGGACTTGGATTTGCATGATCCAGAAATCCTGCGAGCTATTGAAATCCATACAGTCGGAGCTGGTCAGATGACCGATCTAGATAAAGTCATCTACGTCGCAGATTATATCGAGCACAATCGTGCCTTTCCAGGAGTGGATGAGGCACGTGAGATTGCTGTGCTATCGCTCAATAAGGCAGTGGCCTACGAAACGGCACGAACTGTGGAGCATTTAGCTCATCAGGGATTCCCCATCTATCCCCAGACCCTTGAAACCTATAACGCCTTTGTGCACTATTTGAAAGAGGACTAAATGAACGAAAAAGAATTACTAGAACTAGTCGTGAAAGCGGCTGATGAGAAACGTGCGGAGGATATCCTCGCACTTGACGTACAAGATTTGACCAGCGTGACGGACTACTTTGTCATCACGAGCTCGATGAATAGCCGTCAGTTGGACGCTATTGCTGATAACATTCGTGAAAAAGTAGCGGAAGCAGGCTTTAAAGGCAGTCATGTCGAAGGTGATGCAGCTGGAGGCTGGGTTTTACTAGACCTCGGTGGTGTTGTTGTGCATATCTTCTCAGAAGAAATGCGTGCCCATTATAACCTAGAAAAACTATGGCATGAGGCGAATTCTGTAGATGTTTCAGAAGTCTTATAGTCTTTTCCTTTATCTTTTATTACAGCGTTAACTCGTCTTGCCTAACTCCAGTTATGCCTGCACCTCGTTGCCTAGTACTAAAAGCAAACGAAAAGACTATAGTGTACAATTGAACTCAGTTGCAATCAACTGGGTTTCTTTGCTTATTTTAAAAGAAATTGATGGAAAGGTGAGGGCGTCGTGTTTGGTTGATCTTGAAACTGAACACGAGCTAAAAGCTGTGAGAAAAAGAGTAACTTCTCTTGTATCTGACGATATGGCAGAAAGTTTTCTATTTTCTCTTTGCTTTTAACGCTCTTTGTATCTTAGAAAGGATTTGAACCCGTCCTGTAATCGTCGGAAAATAGATAGCTTAGTCTTGGATCAGGATCCTAAGTCCAAGCTCCTAATTTTCATTCCGATTACGGGCGGACTTGGTATCATGAATATGGCAACTTACGAAACCTTTGCGGCTGTTTACGATGCTGTGATGGACGATAGTTTATACGACAAATGGACGGATTTTTCGCTGCGTCATTTGCCTAAGACCAAGGAGAGAAAGAAACTCTTGGAATTAGCTTGTGGGACAGGTATCCAGTCTGTGCGCTTTTCTCAGGCTGGTTTTGAGGTGACTGGACTGGACTTGAGCGCAGATATGCTGAAGATTGCTGAGAAGAGAGCTGCTTCATCCAAGCAAAAGATTGATTTTATTGAAGGAAATATGCTGGATTTATCCAAGGTTGGTAAGTACGACTTTGTCACGTGTTATTCGGACTCTATCTGCTATATGCAGGATGAGGTGGAAGTAGGAGACGTCTTTAAGGAAGTGTATAATGCCCTCAATGAAGATGGAGTCTTTATCTTTGATGTGCATTCGACCTACCAGACGGATGAGGTTTTTCCAGGCTATTCTTACCATGAAAATGCGGAAGATTTCGCTATGCTTTGGGACACCTATGAGGACGAAGCTCCTCACTCCATCGTGCATGAGTTGACTTTCTTTGTCAAGGAGGCTGACGGTTCCTTTAGTCGTTACGATGAAGTACATGAGGAGCGAACTTATGAGGTTTTGACCTATGATATTTTGCTGGGACAGGCTGGTTTCAAGTCTTTCAAACTCTATGCGGACTTTGAGGACAAGGAGCCGACAGCAACCAGCACCCGTTGGTTTTTTGTCGCGCAGAAGTAGGAGAACATCATGACCATCACAGGTATTATCGCGGAGTTCAATCCTTTTCATAATGGCCATAAATACCTGCTTGAGCAGACGAAGGGGTTGAAAATTGTGGCCATGTCTGGAAATTTCATGCAGCGTGGAGAGCCTGCTATCGTGGACAAGTGGACACGGGCTCAGATGGCGCTGGAAAATGGAGCGGATCTGGTAGTGGAATTGCCCTTTTTAGTCAGTGTTCAGGCGGCAGATTTCTTTGGCCAAGGAGCTGTGGATATCTTGGCTCGCTTGGGCATTGATACTCTAGCTTTCGGGACAGAGGAAGTTCTGGATTACCAGGAAATTGCTGACTTATACACAGAGCAAGGTACTGAGATGGAGAAATTTGTGGAAAATCTGCCTGATTCACTATCTTATCCCCAGAAAACCCAAGCTATGTGGAAGGAATTTGCAGGTCTTGATTTTTCTGGCAATACGCCCAATCATGTTCTAGCTTTGGCCTATGCCAAGGCGGTTGCGGGACGCAACATCAAACTCCATCCAATTCAGCGTCAGGGAGCTGGTTATCACTCTGTGGACAAGGATGTGGACTTTGCCTCGGCAACAGCCATCCGTCAGCATCAATCAGACCAATATTTCTTAGAACGTTTTATGCCTTCTGTTGCACTCTTTGAGCAGGCCAGTAAGGTGAGTTGGGATGACTATTTTCCCTTGCTCCGCTATCAAATCTTGTCAAATCCAGACCTAACCACCATCTATCAGGTCAATCAAGAAATGGCTGTGTGTATTAAAGAGGCTATTAAAACAGCTCAGTCTGTGGAGGAATTGGTCGCAGCGGTTGCGACCAAGCGTTATACCAAGGCGCGTGTCAGACGTCTCTTGACCTATATCCTGGTGCAGGCCAGAGAAAGCGACTTGCCAGAAGGCATCCATGTCCTTGGTTTTACCGAAAAAGGCAGACAGCATCTCAAGTCTCTGAAAGACCAAGTCCAATTAGTCAGCCGAATTGGCAAAGAACCTTGGGATGCCATGACCCAAAAAGCAGACCAGATTTACCAACTGGGACAGCCAAGTATTGCAGAGCAGAATTTCGGCAGAGTACCTATCAAAATCGAATTAAACTAAGTCTACTGAATGTACTGACCCCAAAAAGTTAGACAAATAATTTAAGCGAAGGATTTAGTTCTGTATTGCACAGGGCTAAGTCCTTTTAGTTTGGCTTTGATTCGTTTGTTATTGTAGTAATCAATATAGTCTACAATGGCTTGTTCCAATTGGTTAAGCGACTGAAACGATTTCTCATAACCATAAAA